>NZ_JBFUMH010000133.1:0-14774 GCF_054049475.1 Microvirga sp. P5_D2
GGCTCGAAGATCGGGATCTCGCCGCGATTGAGGGCCTCGATCTTGGCCGGGTCCTTGTCGACGCAGCAGACGTCGTGGCCGAAATCGGCCAAGCAGGCGCCGGACACCAGCCCCACATAGCCCGAGCCAATCATCGCAATTCGCATCCGGATCTCCCGTCTATCAAATAACGTTGCAAATACAGGGTAAAAGGGTTGCGTAACCAAGCAAACCGCCCTTCCTGGAGAGACAATGGTAGGGCAGATCGTCTCCCGTCGTCCTCGCCAAAGGGCTATAGGCCGCATCGCCTACACTATGGAAATCTCGGCTGCAAGGAGGGAGGACCGCCACGACGGTGCGCTCAAGGCTCCAAGCCCATCACCGATGCCTCTGGCAGCCTCTCGACCCATATGCCGGCCAATTCTCGCGTGGCAACGTTCAGCCTCAAGGCGCCTTCGCCTCTACCGGAAGTTTGTTGCCGCAGAAGATCAAAATCCAGGCCCCTCATGGTGTTTTTCCTTGAAAGAAAGGGTTGACCGACGAACCCGTAGTGCCTACGCGTGTGATAACAATGAAACGTTGGCCAATTGCTTCCGGATTGGGCGAGATCTGCGGTAAAGTCAGGCTTAGTGCAGGCAGATCATAGTTGAGATCGCCATTATCGCGGTACGTTTCTTACACACTTTGCCGTCGGGGACTCCACTTTGAAGCTGATCATCCAAATACCCTGTTATAATGAGGCTGGGACCCTTGCGATCGCGCTGGCGGCCCTTCCGCGTACCGTCCCGGGATTTGACGTCGTCGAGTGGCTGGTGATCGATGACGGCAGCGCGGATGAGACAGTGCGCATCGCCCTGGAAAACGGCGTCGATCACGTGGTCAGCCACAGCCGCAACCAGGGGCTTGCACGCGGCTTCATGACCGGTTTGGAGGCATGCCTAGAACGCGGGGCCGATGTCATCGTCAATACGGATGCCGACAACCAATACAACGCAGATGATATCCCGGCGCTCGTAACCCCGATTCTGCAGCACAAGGCGGATATCGTGGTCGGCGCGCGCCCGATCGATACGATCGAGCATTTTTCTCCGGCCAAGAAATTCCTGCAGAAGCTGGGTAGTTGGGTTGTCCGTGCCGTCAGCCGCACCAGCATTCCGGATGCACCAAGCGGCTTCCGCGCCATGAGTCGGGCAGCAGCGCAGCGTTTGGTCGTGTTCAGCGATTACACCTATACGCTCGAGACGATCATCCAAGCCGGACAGAAGAACATGGCGATCGTGTCGGTTCCTATCCGCGTCAACGAGGATCTGCGCCCGTCGCGACTTCTTAAAAGCATCCCGTCGTATATCCAGCGGTCCATTGGTACGATGGTCCGTATCTTCGTGATCTATCGACCGTTCCGCTTCTTCGGTATTCTTGGCGGCGTCCTGTTCTTCCTGGGCTTCCTGCTCGGGCTCCGCTTCCTGTTCTACTACATGACGGGYAGCGGCGAAGGTCACGTCCAGTCACTTATCCTGGCATCCGTGTTGCTTGGCATGGGATTCCAGACCTTTCTTGTCGCGTTCCTGGCCGACCTGCTGGCTGCGAACAGGAAGTTGCTCGAAGATATCCGCGTCACTGTCAAACGCGCACCCACGGATATGAGCCACAGCACCGTCAATCTTGAAGACGTGACGCTGCGGCAGAAGACGTCGACGCTCCTGGGACATCATGGCAGCGCGGCGGAAGCTGACACTCGTGCAGAGTGTGATAGCCAGCCGCTGAAGGCCGAGCATCTGCGGCCTATGAGATGATGCGAGGTTTAGGCAACTGGGCTTTTCGCTCGTGTAAGCAGGCTGCCGCCAACAGATCAAAGGTATAGCGATGAGCTTGAAGATGGCCGGTGGCACTGAGGAGAATGGCTGCCCAGATCAAGAGCTCTCCACCCCGGATCATGCAACTGTGCCGGCTTTGGGCGGGCGAAAGTCCTCCGTGCTAGCCGGCATGAAGAAATATATGCATTGGTTCGGCAGCGCAGTCGCGGTGATCGGAATTTTCTTCGTTGCCATGCGCCTTCGCGACTATAGCGGTCAGATTGATTTTAAGGGTTTGGGCTCGGAGATCTGGTGGGCTGTCGGGGGGTGTGCGGTGGCCTACTGCATCGCAAATAACCTGATGGCATTGGGCTGGTGGAATCTGCTTATCCAGTTCGGAGCCGTTACACCACGCCGCTGGGCGATCAGGACCTACGGCATTTCTCAACTCGCCAAGTATGTGCCCGGCAACATCTTTCATCTTGCTGGTCGGCAGGCCATGGGAATGGCTGCGGGCGTGCCCGGCTGGTCTCTTGCAAAATCGACGTTCTGGGAGCTGGGGCTGCTCGCCATCTCAGGGTCGATGTTCGGTGCTTTGGTGTTGCCTCTATTACTACCTTGGCTGCCACTTCAGCTGGGGATCGTTGCCTTCGTGCTGGCACTCGCGATCGTGGGTGCCGGTCTCGCGATCTATTTCGGTCGGGCGGCTGTTCGGGCGTTCAGCCTATACGTTGCCTTCGTGACCATTTCGGGCGTGCTGTTCGTCTGCCTGATCGAGGTGATTTTTCCAGCCGCCGTAACGTCCACCTCGGGCTGGATCATGCTGTGCAGCGCCTATATCGTGGCTTGGCTTATCGGCTTGGTCACCCCTGGCGCCCCTGCCGGCGTCGGGGTGAGGGAGCTCATCCTGGTCTTCCTGCTGCAAGGGCTTGTCGGGGAGAGTGAGCTGGTGCTGACCGTGGTCTTGGGGCGAGTTGTTACGGTGACAGGCGATTTCCTGTTCTTCGTAGTTTCATGGCTACTGAAGAAGAGCGATCCTATCGCAGCCTGAGCGCTGGGGTGAGCCCCATAGGAGCTTCATGCCCACTCACTTGCGAGAGTTCAAGAAGATGGGGTCGGGCCTATTCTGAGCGGAATGCCAACTGGATTGAAGCATGCTCACTGGGCGGCGCAGGGTCGCTTTCTCATTGCTCACGCTCTCGACACTTTGCCGCCGTTATAACCCACGACTTGCGCATAGTTCTACGTCATCTCGCCATCTGCCCTTCCATGACGAAGAGGTTGCTCGCACAGGCGGCTAACCAGCGAGATGCTATTCGACACTGATCTGCTGGAGCATGACGCCGAGCGATCGCGGGTCCTGGATGCCGAGGCTTGTCGGTGACAGGAGCGAATCGACTTTGAATTCAAGGACATTGATGCCGTCCTCACTCAATGTGGAATTTGGCAGCTTGATGTTTTCCGACTCCACGCGCCAGGTTCCATCGCCGATCCCGACATAAGTGCGCTCGAAAACGTTGTGCCCGTTCATCAAGAGCTGCACCTTCATCTGGTCCGTGGAGCGCGGGACGAACGGAGCCATATCGACGCGCAAATTCAGGTCCTGCTGTTTCGGTAGCTCGAGAAGCACATTCGACACCTTCCGTGTGGACCAGATGCCATTCGTTTCGAACCGTGACCAGCCTCTGTGCAGCATGAGTTCGGGTTTCAGGCCGCCTACTCTGAATGACACGGATGATCCCTTTTTAAGCCTGATCGGCTCCCGGTCCTTTCTTGGGTCATTGCTCTGCGCAACCCAAGCCTCGCCCATTCCTTTCAGGCCCGGATTGAGCCTGATGACCGCGAAGTGATCGCTGTAGGAGGCAACCAGCCGAGGGTCGTCGTCGAGATTCTTGGCGATGGTAGACAGTTCCTCCTTGAAGACATTCCTCAAGGGGCCGCTGTGTGCTGAGGCCAGCAGATCGATATAAGTAATGACAACGGCATTCGCATCCTCATTTTCCAGAACGGCCCTGACATTCGCCATGAAATCAGGGTCGATTTCGTCCTGGTTGAAGCGCTTCATCGTCTCCGGCCAAGATTCCCGAGCCGACGCGAGATTCTTGTCGCCTCCAATGTTGTATGTCCGAATGTCGAGCTTGCTTGCGAGGTAGTTGATGAGGAAGTCGTTCCGGTAGGGCAGGAATGCAATCGTTTCCCCCTTCTTCACTAGAGGGGCCAGCTCTTGCACGACAACCTCTCGAGATTTGACGTCGGCGCGGTCCTGGTAGTAGTTCCGGACGACCCCAATCGCTGGAATGTTGAACGCTGCAACGATGACCAGCACGATTACCTTTTGCATGACGCTCCAGCGCTTGCTGGAAAGCATGATGGCCAGGATGACCCAGCACCCGAAGACGCCCAAGGCCATCCAACGATAGCTGGCGCGCATGTTCTTGAAGCCCGGAAGCCTCTCCGACAGCAGCGCGTTTCCAGTCGAGAACAACCCGTAGCTCTTGGGCATCAACTGGTCCATGCCGTCCGGACGATATGTAAAGAGCTTAACTGACGGTCCCAAGGACATGTAAAAGCCGAACAAGGCGATGACCGCGAACAAAGCCATCGCTTTCCTGTCGGCTTTTGCGGTCACGATGGCGTAGATCGCAACAATGATGATTGCCGCAGAGAAGGAGGATTTGAAAACGGAGCTGTCGCCGAAATATTCCTGCGCGGTCCGCGCGTCGCTGATGCCCATCAGATCCGGCAGGAACATCATCCCCTTCGTGGCGATGAAGAAGAATTCGAGGTTTGCTCCCCAGCCGCGAAAGAAATCGATCGGAGAGGAAATGAACTCGGCTTGCCCGACATAGAGCGCGTAGAGGACATACGAGATCAGGAGTCCTGCGCCTATCGTGAAACCCTTGATAGTGATGTCGGTCAGGTTGCTGCTGCGAAACTTGATCAGAGAAAACAGGAAAGCAAAACCTGTCGCTACAGCGAACATGATGTACGTGTAGCCGTCCATGAATACCGCAACGAGGCAGGCAAACTGGAACAGGATGAAGTTCGAGATGCTTCTCGGATGATCGAGGACACGGACTGAGCAATAGAAATAGAAAGGCAGTAGAGCGATCCCGAGCGCGAGCATGGAATACCCATTGTGGAACCAGACCACCGGCATCGTGCACCAGAGCATTGCCGAGAGCAGGGACATCATCGCTGCCCCGCCGAGCCTCCGTGTCAGCTTGTAAGCGCCTGTGAATGCTACAGTCAGCCAAAGCGCGAACGCGGCCGAATAGGCATCCGCCGCCGAGAGGCCCAGCTTCAAAAAGGCAGAGGTCGCCAATGCGCCCGATAGGCCAAAGGCTATTGCTGCCGGTTCAGGGGCCCCGATATTGTGAGCGTATATAGAAAATCCATCGTTGATGAACGACTGCGCGAAGCCGGTGGTCCAGAATGCTTGGGCTGTCGTTGGTATTAGGAGCCCAGGAACCGTCCCATTGATGACAAAAACTACAGCAAGCAGTGGTATTGCTGTGGCTGCGACAAAAATTCGATGAGCCGACATCGCTCCGGTTCCCGTTTTCTCTTTCGGGTTGGGTGTATATCGACGGCTGAAAGCTAAAGCTAGGCCCTGTGGGCGCATTTGCGCGTGAGCGGATGAGGGGCGTTGGCCCTGTAGGCGTGATCGGAGACAGCGATGGGCCTTGGCCGCATTGACTGGGTAAAGGCTGCGGGGAGGTGAGCCTGCGGCCTTAAGGAGCAGCCCTCATCCGGGACGGGCCTCCATCAGAACTTGTCTATTGGTCGCCGAATCAGGTGGCTGGGGCGCTTGGACAGGACTTAAGAGGCCATGACCTTGCGGAAGGGGGCGTTCATTGCGCTTTTGTGCTGCGTGGCGCCGCAGGATGCACGCCTTGTTACACACGATGTCTATGTTTTGAGGCGCGACTTTCATATCCCTTGGGACGCAGCCACCCTAGCCGCCTGTTCTAGAGTAGAGAAGGGCCCCGATGATCCAAGCCATGATGTCGTGGGGTGTTGATTGCACCGGGACGGATCGGGCTCTTCCTGGGGGCTAAAGGGTCGTCAGTCGCGCTGCGCCGGGCTTCCAAAGGGGCAAGCAATTTCGGCGTGGCCTAATAGGGGGCGGATCGGCAGAGTCGTTGACAGATCTTGAGCTTACACGGTAAGTGCAGCCTCCATGAGGAGCAGCCGCCGGTTTTATGGAATTCGGCTCTGGACCTTGCCAAAGGGCAAGTCGTCAAGCCAGAGCGATCCACGCCGAGCAGCGGGCTGAGCCATCACAGCGTCGGTCTCAGACTTCGGGCGCTTTAAGTGAATAGTCGAGGTTATACGAGATGACGAATAGGAAAAAAGCGCTGATCACCGGCGTGACGGGACAGGACGGGGCTTACCTTTCAAAGCTTTTGCTGGACAAGGGATATGAGGTTCACGGGTTGCTGCGCCGCAGTGCCTCGGCCGATGTCGTCGACTCCCGCCTCAAGTGGATCGGCGTGGCAGGCAAGATCATGCTGCATGACGGCAACCTGACCGACCTCTCGGGCCTGATCCGGGTGATGAACGAGGTCCAGCCCGACGAAGTCTACAACCTGGCCGCGCAGTCCTTCGTTAAGTCCTCGTGGCAGCAGCCGCTTCTCACCGGCACCGTGACCGGCCTCGGCGCAGCCAACATGCTCGAGGCGGTTCGCCTTGCCTGCCCCGAGGCTCGCTTCTACCAGGCCTCTTCTTCCGAGATGTACGGCCTGATCCAGGAGCCGGTCCAGTCCGAGACGACGCCGTTCTACCCGCGCTCTCCCTATGCCGCAGCCAAGCTCTACGCTCACTGGATGACGGTGAACTACCGCGAAAGCTTTGGGCTGCACGCCTCCAGCGGCATCCTGTTCAACCACGAGTCCCCGCTGCGCGGGATCGAGTTCGTGACCCGCAAGATCACGGACGCCGCCGCACGCATCAAGCTCGGTCTTCAGGACAAGGTCGCCCTCGGCAATCTCGATGCGACCCGCGACTGGGGTCACGCACGGGATTACGTCAAGGCGATGTGGCTGATGCTGCAGCAGGACACCCCTGACGATTACGTCGTGGCGACCGGCCGAACCGTTTCGGTGAAGGATTTCTGCCGTCTGGCTTTCGCCCATGTCGGCCTGAACATGGAAGACCATGTCACGGTCGACCCGCGGTTCCTGCGTCCTGCCGAAGTCGATGTTCTGCTCGGCGACCCGGCCAAGGCGAAGGCAAAGCTCGGCTGGCAGGCCGAGACGAGCCTTGAACAGCTTGTTGCCGAGATGGTCGAGGCCGATCTCGCTCGCCTGAAGAAGCATGAGCATCTCTGAGGCGATCCGGCAGCACTGACATGCGGATACTCATCACAGGTGTGCAGGGCTTTGTTGGTCCATACCTGGCTCAAGCGCTAAGGCGCGCCTGTGGTGAAGTTGCGATCATCGCAACCGGCAAAGGAGCAGGGGAGCACCCGCTCCTTGGCTCCGTTTCAGCTCTGGACGTCACGGATCTAGGTGCGGTCAAGGCCGCGATCACCCGCCATCAGCCGACCCATGTCATCAATCTGGCCGGACTGGCTGCTCCTGCCGCCGCGACGTCCAATCCGACGATTGCATGGCAGGTGCATGTTCAGGGTGCGCTCAATCTCGCTCACGCGATCCTGGACGTGGCGCCACAATGTTGGTTGCTCAATGTCGGATCCGGGTTGGTCTATGGGGACAGCGCGAAGCCGGGCCTCCCTCTCGACGAAACCGCGCTCCTCGCTCCTGTCGACGAATACGGCGTCACCAAAGCTGCCGCGGACCTTGCCCTGGGCGCACTGACGCGGCGTGGTCTGAAGAGCATCCGCTTCCGTCCTTTCAACCATTTCGGTCCGGGGCAGGCGGAGACATTCGTTATTCCAGCCTTTGCCATGCAGATCGCCCAAATCGAGGCCGGCCTTGCGAAGCCGGTCATCCACGTTGGCAATCTCGATGCGGAACGGGATTTCCTCGACGTCAGGGATGTTGTGGACGCCTACGCCCTGGCGGTTCTGCGCACGGAAGAATTGCAGGAGCCCGGTCTTATTCTGAACGTGGCTTCCGGCGTTCCGCGGCGCATCGGCGACGTGTTGGGGCAGCTGCTGGTACAAAGCCGCGCAAGCATCACAATCGAACAGGATCCGGAGCGTCTTCGCCCGAGYGACCTACCCCGCATTATAGGAAATGCCGGTCGCGCCCGAGAAACGCTCGGTTGGAAACCGGGCTACTCCTTCGACGACACGCTTGCGGCCGTCCTGGAGGATTGCCGGAGGAAAATCCTACCCTAGGGGTAGTGGAGTTGCGCTGGAACGGTCTGCATTGCTGTAGCCGAGCGTCAACTTCGACAGAAAAATCCCCGGATGCAGGTTCTTCGAGAATAGCGACGTCTTTGAAGACCCTTTGTACTCATGCTACATGCCGTGGTGCGCAACAGGCTCGCAATCGAGCTTGTGCAATGGCAGTTCTGTTGTTTTGTCTACGGTATGATAGAACGCCGGTTCATTATGAATAGCTGCCTAGTCCAGCACAGGTTAAACGGGACATTGCCTTGACCATTACGTCGCACGCGCAGAACTTCGAAGATGTTATTCTTTGGCGCGCTCTGAAGCATGTAGAGCGCGGGACTTACATCGATATCGGAGCGCATGATCCCGTCATCGATTCTGTGAGCCTTGCTTTCTACGAAAAGGGATGGCGCGGTGTGCACGTGGAGCCGGTGGCCTCCTATGCCGAACAGATCCGCAAAGAGCGGCCCGATGAGCAGGTTATCGAAGCGGCGATCTCCCCAAAAGAAGGAGCGATTCCGTTCTTCGAGATCCTTCAAACCGGCCTGAGCACGACGGATGCCGAGATTGCCCGGCGACATGAAACCGCTGGCCTGCCCGTTCGTCGTATTGAGCTTCCGAGCATTCCGCTTTCGAGAGTTCTCGATGCCTTCACAGGGCGGGACGTCCACTGGCTCAAGATCGATGTCGAAGGGGCCGAGGCGCAGGTCATTGAGAGCTGGCTGCCTTCCCGTGTTCGACCCTGGATCGTCGTCATCGAGAGCACCGCGCCCAATGAGCCTGTGCAAACCCACCTCGCATGGGAAAAAGAGCTTCTGGCTCTGGGCTACGAGTTTGCCTATTTCGACGGCTTAAACCGCTTCTACGTCAGCTCTTCGCATAGCGAGTTGAAGGCCAGTTTTGGCGCGGGCCCGAACTTCTTTGATGATTTCGAGCTTGCTGAAGCGTCGCCCTTCGCGGCGGGACTGCGTCGTGAGCTCGCCCAAACGAGTAACCAGATCGCTCTTCTCAACCAGCAGAATGCCCAGCTGAAGGACCGCGCCCGCGCCGCATCCGCCCAGGAGAAGACGCTCAGTCGTCGCGTGTCGATACTTGAACAGCAGCTCGCCGCTATTCGCGGATCCTACGCATGGAAGCTCGCGGCGCCCCTTCGCGCCGCGGAGCGTGCGGCAGGATGGTCGCTGCGCCAAGCAAAAGCCTGGACATCACTGAAGGCGGGATCCCGCCCGCGTCGCGCCGTTCGCACCGTCATTGTCGGCCTGGTCAATCAAATCCTGAAGCAGCCGCATCTGGCCACTCTGGCAAAGCGCAGCGCGGCGCGCATTCCTGTTCTCAATGAGCGCCTGCGCCTCATGACTTATCATCAAAGAGCCATGAGCTTCATGGCGCAGCGCAGGGCGCCGGAAGACGGCACGCTGGACTTGTCTCTGGAGCCTCAATCCACCCGCCTGGTCTATCAGAGACTCATGCGAGCGCAGAATAACCTGGCCCGCTTGGGCTCGTCCGCTTCTGGTGGGGCTAAGCCGCGTCTGGCATTCGTTGCGCCGCTGCCACCCGAGAAGTCAGGCATTGCGGATTACTGCGCCGAGCTGCTTCCCGAGCTCGCACGATACTACGACATCGAAGTGGTCGTTGCTCAGAAGGAAATCTCCGACCCGTGGGTCAACGCCAATTGCAAGATCCGCGATGTCGCCTGGTTCGAACAGCACGCCCATGGCTACGACAGGATCGTCTACCAATTCGGAAACTCGCTGTTCCACGATCATATGTTCCGATTGATCGACCGGTATCCTGGACTCGTTATTCTGCACGACTTCTATCTCGGCGGGCTTCTCGCGCACCTGGAACTGTATGGTGGCGTTCATGGCTTCTGGGCCAATGCGCTCTATCAATCGCATGGCTATCACGCTCTTCGCGACAGGTTCGATCCGGCGAAAGAAACGGATATCGTCAACAATCTTCCGGTGAACCTGTCACTGTTGCAGAGGGCGCAGGGCGTCGTAGTTCATAGCGAGTATTCCCGTCAGCTCGCCCAGTTCCATTACGGCGAGAGTTTTGCCAAGGACTGGATGATCGTCCCGTTCCCGCGGCACTTGCCCGACAGCATCGACCGCAGCTCTGCTAGGACGGCTCTCGGCCTTAGTGAGAATGATTTCGTCATCTGCTCGTTCGGCATTCTCGGCGAGACCAAGATGAACCAGCATCTTCTCGATGCGTGGCTGAAGACACCGATGGCAGGTGAGGGGACCTGTCATTTCATCTTCGTCGGTCAGGATAGCCAGAACAACCCGTATTGCGAGCGGTTGCGCAAATCCATCGCTGCGTCGCCGGCCAAGAACCGTATTCAGATTACCGGCTTCGTGTCGGCCGAGGTTTATCGTCAATACCTGCAGGCAGCCGATCTTGCAGTGCAGCTGCGCGAGCTTTYGCGCGGCGAGACATCGGCGGCGGTTTTCGACTGCTTGGCTCATGGCGTTCCGACCATCGTCAATGCCAACGGATCGATGGCCGAACTGCCTGAGGGCAGCGTTCTCATGCTGCCGGAAAAATTGTCCGTCGACGATTTGGCCGAGGCGCTTACGACGTTGAGGGACAATCCGGAAAGGCGGCAGGCACTGAGCCAGGAAGCCCGACGCGTGGCGGCTCAGCATTCGCCGAAGCAGGTTGCCGGCCGCTATCACGAGGCTATCGAGACGATCTCCAAACTGGCTCCCGCCACGGCGGATGTGCGCGCTCTTGTGGAACATGCATCGCTGATTTCGGCTCCCTTGGATGACGAGGAATGGCTCGAGCTTGCCCGCAAGTTGGCCGGAGAGAGTCCGCTCCAACGAGGAGACGTTCGCCAGCTGCTGGTCGATGTCTCGGTTCTGGCGCGTGAGGACTTCAAGACCGGAATCCAGCGCGTTGTCCGCTCGCAGCTCCTCTCCCTCCTGAACAATCCTCCCGCCGGATTCCGGGTCGAGCCGGTTTGGCTCGGAGATGCCAAGGGCCACTGGCATTACCGCTATGCACGGCGCTACACCCTGCAGCTTCTCGGGCTGCTGGAGGACGTCCTGGACGATGACCCGGTGGAGGTTGCCGAAGGCGACGTCTTCTACATGCCGGATTTCTGGACGGATGGCGTGATCCACGCTACGGAGGCAGGGCTTTACGCTGAGTGGCGCGCGAAGGGCGTGAAGACAAACTTCATGGTCTATGATGTCCTGCCGTTGACGCGCCCCGAATTTTTCCCCGATCGCTTCAGCGAGGTGCACGGACGGTGGCTCTCGGCCGTCGCCGATAGCGGCGATCGCCTCATCTGTATCTCCCAAGCCGTTGCGCGCGAGGCAACGCAGTGGCTCGAAGCCAATAGGCCGGAGACGCTTGAGCATCTCGACGTCGTGGCGTTGCACCTTGGTGCGGACATCGCCGCTTCCGCGCCGACCATGGGCCTGCCCGAGAATGCTGCCACCGTGTTGAGCCAGCTGTCGGCGCGCCAGAGTTTCCTCATGGTCGGCACTGTGGAGCCGCGGAAGGGCCATCTGCAGACCCTGGCGGCATTCGAGCGGCTTTGGGCGGAGGGCGCGGACGTCAACCTCGTGATTGTCGGAGCTGAGGGCTGGAAGGGCCTTCCCCAGGACCAGCGCCGCACCATTCCGACGATTGTCCAGAAACTCCGGCAACATCCTGAACTGGGCCGCCGACTCTTCTGGCTCGAAGGGATCAGCGACGAGTACCTGGAGAAAGTCTACGCGACCTGCATATGCCTGATTGCCGCGTCGGACGACGAGGGATTTGGCCTCYCGCTCATCGAGGCCGCAAGGCATCGCATTCCGATCCTGGCGCGTGACATCCCCGTCTTCCGCGAGGTCGCAGGYGCTCACGCCGACTACTTCGCGGTCAAGGATTCCGACGGTTTGGCTCAGGCCATTAAGGATTGGCTGGAGCTTCATGCGAAGGGTGAGCATCGGAAGTCCGGAGACATGTCCTGGATGACCTGGGCAGAAAATACCGAACGTCTGAAGGCCATCCTATTGCAGGATGCGCAGGAACCGACGGAATCTTCCGAAGAGTTTTTCGACGCTGAGGCTYCTCGACCACGTGCCGGAGCTGCATGAAGGTCGACGCCATGTTGAAGCCGGTCCTGAAATTCGCTCACCATCACGTCTGGCGCCGTCTGCCGCACAAGGCGCGCCGAGCGGCGCTGTTCCGTTTCGCGGCATGGCGGGCGCCTCGGCCGACAGCCGATGCAAGAGCGACGGCACCCATCGTTATCGTGGGAATGCTGCGCCATGCATCGGGACTCGGAGCGGCGGCKCGAGCCTGCCACGACGCGCTCAAGGCAGCAGGCCTTCCGGTTTATGGCATCGATCTGACCGAAAAGCTGATGCATGAGGTCAACCATACCGATTTCACCTATGACGATGGGCGGGGACTGCTCGGTGAGGCCACGGTCTTCCTGCACATCAGCGGCCCCCTCGTGCCGTTGGCGATGGGATATCTCGGACGCGCTTTCGTGGACCGCAAGCGCTTCATCGCTCATTGGTTCTGGGAGTTGCCCGAGGTCCCGAAGGATTGGTCGCCGGCCATTCCCTTCGTCCATGAGATCTGCGTCAACACCACGTTCGTCCGGGATGCCATCCGTCCCATCGCGCGTGGGCGACCGCTGCATGTCGTGCCCTATCCCCTGACCTTGGAGCACAGAAAGCCGCGCCCTGCTCGGAGGCCGGAGCAGCCTTTTACGGTACTGGTCGTCTTCAACATTGCTTCGAGCTTCGCGCGCAAAAACCCTTGCGCGACGATAGCGGCGTTCCGGCAGGCGTTCGACGATAATCCTTCCGTGCGGCTGGTCGTCAAATACATGAATGACTTCGTCTGGCCCGAGGCTGTGCCCCTGATGCAGAAGGCGGCAGGCAGTGCTGCCAATATCGAGCTGATCGGAGGCGTTCTGGACGAGGCGGGCATGGATGCGCTTTACGAGCGCGCGGACGTTGTCATGTCCCTGCACCGGGCGGAGGGGCTGGGGCTGCCGGTGGCCGAGGGTATGCTGCGCGGCTTGCCTGTGATCGCGACCGACTGGTCAGGAAGCGTCGACTTCCTGACGCGCGAAACGGGAATTCCGGTAGGCTTCGAACTCGTTCCGGTAAACGACCCGCAGGGCAAGTATACCGATGCCGGTATGCGATGGGCGGATGCGAATATCGGCGAGGCAGCCACGTCGCTCAAGGCTCTTCGAGAGAATCTTGAGTGGCGGCAGCGCCTTGGTTCGGCCGCTGCCGTTCACGCAATGGAGTTTTTCCGACCTGAACGCTATGCCCAACAGGTGATCGATCTCATGCCGGGAGTGGCCAAGGGCAATCTCTTCGGATCGATAGCAGGCACTCCCGCTTCAAGCATTGTCACGGATGATGGGACATAAGTTGTCGATGCCTGTGACCGCAGTTTGCTTCCTTATGGGCGTCCTTTCACGGTGGCAAAACGGTCCTTAAGACGCAGAAGCGGCCGTTCGAGCACGTAATAGCTTACAATCGACATCGTGATCGTAATTGTAAGGCTGGTTACGAAGAACAGCGCAAACTGACGGGCATCTGCCGCGGGATTGACCGCCATCTGAAGCTTAAGAAAGGTTTTTGCTGCCAGATGATTGCCAAGTAGGTGATAAACGTAAAGCCCGAATGAAATTGATCCGAGAAACGCAACAGGCTTCCATGAGAACAGGGCGCCTAATGGCTGCCAACGCAACGCGAGAACAACGAGCGATGCACACATGATTGCAGCAGAAGGATAGCTGAGCGCAGCCGGCCCGACGCCGGCCCAAGGGGCAGGCGTGTTTAAAAAAGAGAACGTGGATCCTGCGAAGAGCAGGGCGCAACCCCACACCGGGATCTTCTTGACGACAAGTAGCGAAAGTAAGACGCCAGCGATGACCGCATCAGGCTGCAGAAAAGGCGTAACCCAGACGATCGGATGGTGGGCCCCAAGCCCCGTAAACACCAAGCGCAAAGCCAAGCAGAAGCAAAAGACCCCCAAGAGCATCATCATGAATCGCTTGGTTCCAAGCTTCGTGAAAGCCACAAATGCAAGGGGAATGATTAGGTAAATCTGGAATTCAAACGAAAGTGTCCACAGGTGTCGTGTGAAGCGAATTGGGTTGTACCCATCGAACCATGTAATAAGATTATCAGAAAACAATGCAAGGCCGATGAATCGTAAAGCAACTTCTGTCGCGTCTCGATGCCTGTATAAAATAAGCATTAATGCAGGAAAGCATACCATAAGAGGGTAAATGCGGATGAGGCGCCGAAGGTAAAAGCGTTTAATATCTAACGAGCCAGATTTCCGCTTTTCTGCTTTGAATAGATGGAAGAAAAGGAACGCAGAGATTACGAAAAACAGTTCAACGCCTGCCCAGCCATAGGCATGGACAAATGTCAGTGTTGGGGATGTTGTTGGGGCGGGGATGTGATGGATGAAAACCGTGAGAAACGCGAAGAGTCGCAGCCCATCGAGCGGTGCCAAATACAAGCGCTCTTCGACCTTATTTTCTGCCATCATGGTTGACCGGCACGTATCCACTTTGGTCCCGCCCTCTAATTTTAGTAGGTAAAGTGAATAATGTTCCTGCGCAACCGTGGCGCTGCCTCGGAACGATGGCGTATTCTACAACTTGCGGACATATCTGGCTCCGATCCAATCGGACTGGATCGCATGTACTGCAG
>NZ_JBFUMH010000134.1:0-20967 GCF_054049475.1 Microvirga sp. P5_D2
CCTTGCACGTGCCGGACACCATCACCCTTTTGCCGCTGCCGTCGGCGTCACCCCAACTGAACCCGGTGGAGCGGGTCTGGCTGTACCTGCGTGAGCGCTATCTCTCGCATCGCGTGCTTGATGACTATGACGCGGTGTTGGAGGCCGTCTGCCACGCCTGGAACCGTCTCCTCGACGAGACAGGCCGTCTCACAACATTGACGGCTTACCCATATCTCACCGCGTCACCAATTCCCTGAACGGGTATAATCTCTTGCAAAATCCCTCCTTGTTGCTGTTTACCAGATTCTCGACGGAGGAGGGTCTAAGTACGGTCCTTCCTCAGAGCTCAGCGAAAGGGACCGCCCTAAAGGCCGGAGGGAAATGCTTCGATCCACGCAAAGGAGCCTCTCCAGACGAACTCCAGCGAACGTACTCGCGAAGTGGTAGTAAATCGATTAGGCCTCACTGAGGACAGCAGCCTAAGCGAGCCAAATGACGAGAAACAGTCCGATCCCGCACTTAATAGATGGTCAACGCTGGTATATAGCTCATTGCGAGGAGGACTAGCATCGCGACGGCGAAGAATGGCCATAGTTCTTTCGTTGTCTGGGCGAGTGACGCTTTCGCGATCGAGGACGAAATGAAGAGAGTGGTTCCGATCGGCGGGGTGTAGCAACCGATTCCGAGATTGATTGTCATGATGATTCCCAGCTGCACAGGGTCAAGGCCAATGCTCGCGGCAAGTGGCACGAAAATAGGTCCCAGCAACAGGACAGCCGGCGGTAGATCTAGTGGCATGCCCACGATAAGCAGTATGACGTTCATCGCAACGATGACTAGAAGAGGATTGCTGATCGTCTGCGAGACCCATTCGGCGATCGTGATCGGAACTTGGTCAAAGGTGAGAATCCAGCCGACGATTGCGCTCCCCATTATTACGAGCATCACGACACCCGTAGCAACCCCGGCATGAATCATGCTGTCCCGGAACCGGACCCAAGTCAGGTCACGGTAGAAGAAAGCGCTCAGCGCAAGCGCATAGACGACGGCCAAGACGGAAACCTCCGTTGGAGTTGCGATTCCGAAACGAAGGCCGAGAAGAATCAGGATTGGCATTGAGATGGCCGGGCTTGCAATAGCGGCGAGTTTCAAGAGCTCAAGCCGACTAGTGATCGCAGCATCCGATTGGTAGCCGCGCCGGCGGGCGATCCAGTTACAAGTGAGAACAAACCCGGCAGCCATCAATAGACCTGGCAATATCCCGGCCGTAAAGAGGTCGGCGATGCTGACGCCACTGACGAGCGAATACAAGATGAGCGGAATCGACGGAGGGATGAGGATGTCGATCACCGCGGACGTGGCATTGTTGGCAGCGCACAAACCGGCTGGGTAACCCTGCCGCTTCTGCCAGGGGATCAGCACGGAGCCAAGCGCACTCGCGTTCGCGACCGCGCTGCCAGAAACGCCACCGAACACAACGGATGCCACCACAGTAGTGGATAGAGGACCTCCGCGCCAGCGCTGCATGCCAGCACTTGCGAACGCCAGAAGATCCCTACCGAGGTGTCCGCCCAGCATCAGGCTTCCGGCCATCATGAAGAACGGCAGGGCAAGCATTGGGAACGACTGTGTCTGCTGATACATCTGCTGCGCGACGATCATTAAAGGTAGCTTGCCATCTAAGGCGATGGTTACGCCGGCCGCGATGATCAGCGCATGCCCGACGGGGATGGCCAGAACCATGAGGATAGTGAACGCGATAACCAGTACGAGGCTCATATGCCGGTCTCCTCTGGGTCAGGACTTGGCATGGCTTCAGGGCCGAGCATGGCGACGCGCAACGCAAGGGCAAACGTTGTCAAGATGACGGCGACACAGCCAAGGGCGAGCGCATAATAGCTGTGGCTGCTAGGCAGCCCAAGAACTGCGCTGCGCTCAATAGAGACAATATCCGCAACGGAGAGCGCCTCCCAGCAAAGCACCGCGTAGGAGACGATCACGAGCCCATGGCCCAGAAGCAGGAGTATGCGCTTACCGCCGCGATTGAGCCGAACTAAAAGCGACTCAACAGCCATATGGCTGCCATGCTGCACCGCGAGTGCCACGCCTGCCATGATGAGCCAGGGGAAGAGACGCTCTGGGACTTCCTGAGAGAACTCGAAACCGCCGCTGTCGAAGGCGTAGCGCGCGATGACATTCGCGGTGAGCAGAACAAGCAGGGCGATGCTTGTTAGCAAGATTACGCCACGGCACACGAAGCCAACAGCGCGGTCAATGGCGTCGGCCACCGTGAGCGGAATGCTCGCGGTGGCCAAGCCTTTATCATCTTGGATCGGGTGAAGGCGCAACATAACTACGCCTGCGCAGCTTTGATCAGGCGGCTAACGAACTCTCCGTAAGGCTTCGCCCGCCAGATATCGAGAACCTTAGCGGATGCCTCTTGGAAAGCGCGAATGTCGACCTCGTTGACGGCCAACTTGGGGTCGGCCTTGAACTGGGCGAGGTACTTCGCGTCCTCCTCATTCATCAGCCGTCTCTGCAGGTCGCTGGATTCCTTCGCAGCGCCAATGATGATTTCCTTATCGGGAGCAGGAAGGCGCGCCCAGGTGATTTGTGAAATGAGAAACGGCGAGCACTCCCATTTGTGCGCGGACAAGCTGATAAACTTGCTCACCTCATATAGCTTTGAGCTTGCGATATTGGGAAGTGCGTTCTCCGCGCCGTCGACTACCCCTTGCTGAAGCGCGATGTAAAGCTCACCGAAGCTGATCTGCTCTGTGCCAGCGCCAAGGGTCTTGAAGATATCGATCGTCATGGGATCGGGCGGTGTGCGAAGCTTCAAGCCCTTTAAATCGGCTGGCTTCGTAACTGGATGTTTCCCATTGATGATGTGACGAATGCCGTTGTCCCACCAGCCAAGCGACACCATCTGAATTTTCGAGAACAGACCACCCAGCTCCTGCCCGACTGGGCCGTCCAAGACCTTGAAGCCCGCCGCACTGTTGGCAAAGATGAAGGGCAAGCCGATGGCAGCAACCTCGGGCACCAGGGCCGAGAGCGAGCCTTGGCTGTTGACCGTCATGTCGATAGCACCGGTCCGCAGGCTCGTCAGCAAGGATTGTTCATTCCCCAGCTGCTCAGCGTGCCCTACCCTGACAGCAAGGCGACCGCCGGAGCGCTCCTTCACTAGTTCAGCGAAGCGGTCCGTCGCCGTTGCGCGGGGATTCCCGAGAGCGGCGTTGTGTCCGAGAGTAAGCGTGGTCGCAGCGATGGCGCCTCGCGGAAGAGAAAGGATGGCGGGCGTAGCTAATGCACCTAAGACGAGGGTGCGGCGTGAGATCGTAGGGTTCATGTACTTCCTCCATATGAGTTGATCGCCCGTTGACCGAGCTTTTTGTTGTGATAGCTCTAGTCAGGAGCGACCATCTCGCACCTGAACCTGCTTCAGCTACAAGTTCTCAGTCCATGATCACTCCGCCATCGACCGAGAGAGTTTCGCCGTAGACATAGGTAGCCTCATCGGACAGCAGGAAAAGAACCCCTGCAGCGACCTCACGGGGCGTGCCAAACCGTCCAAGTGGTACCGATTTTTCCACAGTGTCGTGTTCCACAGTGGTTATCCCGGTATGCATCTCGGTAAACATAGGTCCTGGGCAAAGGCAGTTGACGCGGATTTCACCCTTGAACGGAGCCAGCTCGCGCGCGATTGAGCGGGTAAACGCGATTACGCCGCCCTTCGACGCGCTGTAAGCCGATTTCGCTAGCCGGCCACCACCGCGTTTTCCCGTGTCGGAGGCAATTGTGACGATCCGCCCGTGCTCCTGCGGAATCATTGAGCGGAGCGCGTACTGCACGCACAAGAACGTGCCCCGCAGGTTAATGTTGAGCACTCGGTCCCATTCGGAGACCGTCAGATCTAGGATTGGGGTCTTGCTCTGAACGCCAGCGCAGGTGACAAGGCCGTCGACAGGATCGCCGTCGATGCCTGCGAAGGCTTCACGGATCGCTTCGCTGTCCGTCACATCGACCCCCACGGCCGATGCTTTGCCGCCCTCCACCCGCAATTCTTCCACGTGGGCCCGGAGCCGCTTCAGGTCGGCATCAATGCACGTTACGCCAACACCATGCTCAACCAACGCCGAAGTGACAGCCTGCCCAAGGCCGCTAGCCGCGCCAGTCACCGCTACATTTTTCAGTGAAACTTTCATTTCGACTCCTCTCGAGGCGCCTGCCGATTATTCGGACGTCGAACGGCCGCGCGACGTTTCTTGCGGCGAATTGTGAAAATCGATGCTCTTGAACCGCCGCGTCTGCTCCGTCAAAGCAATCTCGGTGGGCAAACGCTCCATCGAACTCGCCCCGTAGAAGCCGTTGCAGAGCTCGGCCTTCTTGAGAATGTACTCAGCGTCTTCTGGATGGGCGATCGGCCCTCCATGACAGAGTATGAGGACGTCCTCGCGCACCGACTTCGCCGCCTCCGCAAACAGATCAATTCTGTGAACGCAATCATCGAGCGTCAATGCCGTCTCAGCCCCGATTGATCCTCCGGTCGTAAGCCCCATATGGGCGACAATGATGTCTGCCCCAGCCTCTGTCATCGCAACAGCCTCCTCCTCCGTAAAGACGTAAGGGGTCGTGAGCATGTCCTTGGCGTGTGCGAGTCGGATCATGTCGACCTCATGCCCGTACCCCATGCCAGTTTCTTCGAGATTCTGTCTGAACACACCGTCAATAAGGCCGACGGTCGGAAAGTTCTGAACGCCAGCGAAGCCTAGAGCTTTCAACTCGTCCAGAAAGCGGTCCATGATGATGAAGGGATCGGTCCCGTTCACTCCTGCGATGACCGGAGTGTGTTTTACCACCGGCAAAACCTCAAGGGCCATCTCCTTTACGATCTCGTTGGCGTTGCCGTAGGCCAGAACTCCCGCCAGGGAGCCCCTGCCAGCCATTCGGTAACGCCCCGAATTGTAGATCACGATAAGATCAATCCCGCCGGCTTCTTCACACTTCGCAGACAGTCCTGTTCCGGCGCCGCCACCGACGATGGGTACTCTGCGTCGAACCATGTCGTGGAACTTCGCGAGGAGATCCTGACGGCCGGGTCGCGCTGGAACATGACCGGAGTGGGCGGAAGGGCCTTGTAGTGTCATCACGCAATCTCCCGAAAGTTTTGGATTATCGCGGCGGCGAAGCCAGGGTCATTAATGTTATATGGAAGTTCGATCAGCTGGCGGCGATCCGAGCGATTAAATGTCCGTCGGATTGCTGAGAACAGCGCTTCATTCGCTTCTGGGTCATAGAAGGGCATGCCGGGAGCGTCAATCGCCGACACGCCGCCGAGCGGGAGTAGAAGTCGAACGTCACCCTCGCACCGGTTTAGCCGGGTCGCAATAAATTCGCCGATCGTAACGTTTTCCTCCGGGGTTGTTCTCATGAGCGTCACTTGCTCATTGTGGACATAGAGCTTGCGCTGGTGGAACTTCGTGGGAACTGTCTCCCGCGCACCCCAGTTCACCATATCTACCGCCCCTACCGATCCGATGTAAGGTACTTGTGTTCTGGCGACAGCTCCGAAGCGATCCTCTGTGCAAGGGAATACGCCGCCGACAAGGTAGTCGGGAACCTCGGTCGTCGTGATGTCGATCATACCGCCAATCAAACCGGAATCGGCGAGCTTTTCCATCGACTGTCCACCGGTCCCTGTCGCGTGGAAGACGAAGCAGTCGTAGTTTGGTTCTAGAGCCTCGCGGACCTGCGTGACGCATGCTGTTGTGACCCCGAACATCGATATGCCGACACCTAATTTGTCCGTAGCGGACGTCCGGATTGGCCACTTCACCATACCGGCGATGCCGTGAGCAGCATTGCCGATTACTTTTCTGCTGATCACGTTTAACCCAGCCACGTCTGCGACGGAGTACATCATTGCGATGTCGTTCGGGCCGACGTAGGGAGCGACGTTTCCGGAGGCAACGGTGGACACCATGATCTTCGGCGTGCCGATTGGCAGGCTACGCATCATCGTCGTCACAATGGCGGTGTTTCCGGAACCGCCCATTCCGAGGACACCGCCGATGTCGGCACGTCCTTTCATGAAAGCGAGGAGGGCTTCCGACATGGCAGCTACGGACTCCCCCCGGTCGTCGCTTCCGAGCACGGCGTTCCGCCCACGCGGATGATACGCGGCAACTTCTTCAGCTGTGACGTCGGCCGCGTTCGATGACGAGCGCGTCCCGATGTCGACAAGGAGTGCCGGGACGGCCGTAGCCTCAATCACCCTCTTCGCATAGAGAAGTTCATGCTCCTTGGTGTCGCACGTTCCGATGATATAGACCTTGTTCATCGTTCCTCCGCCATGATGACCTATTATGGCCAACTTGTTGCTTCTTTAAATCGTGAGTACGCCTCCATTCACGTCGATCGTCGCGCCAGTAATGTATCGGGACTCGTCGGATAGAAGGAATTGGACCACGGGTGAGAGGTCGTCTGCGGCCGCGAACCTTCCAAGCGGGATCGAGCTCAGCTGCCGTGCTCTATCTTCGGGCGACAGTAGTCCGGCAACGCGTTCGCCGTCGGTTGTGCCGGGAGCGATCGCATTAACCCGCACACCGTCCGTCCCGAATTCCTTAGCAAGGTGACGCGTTAAGCCAAGCACGCCAGCTTTTGCTGCTGTGTAATGAGAGCCGAGTGCCGGGCTTGTCTGGCGTCCGGCGAGCGAGCTAAAGTTCACGATTGAAGCATTGCCCTTTCGTTTCATCTGCGGAATTGCCGCCTGGCAGCATAGGAACGTGCCCTTCAGATTGGAGTCCATGACGAGGTCGTACTCGTCCTCTGTGATCTGAAGGGTTGGAACGAGTGGGACGTAGCCGCCCGCGCAGTTGACGAGATAGTCAATTCCACCGTGTTCGCTCCCAACCCTTTCAAAAAATGACGCGACTTCCTTGCGTTCGCAAACATCCAGCTTTGCTGGGATGGCCGAGGGGCCGAGTTTCTGGGCGGTGCTCTGGGACCGGTCAAGGTCGAGATCAGGTATGTACACGATCGCGCCTTGCGAAATGAGATCGCCGGCAATAACGGCCCCGATTCCGCGTCCTGCTCCAGTAATGACTGCAATCTTATCTTTGAACCTAGTCACGCTGTTTTCCTCTTTGGTTGGATATTCCCTGCGCTGCTCACTTGTTCATAAGCCGCGACGTTGATGACCTGCTGGGTCTTGTGTGCGGTGAGGGCCGCCTCCAGCGTTAGCATTACGCGGACGCCTTCCTCTGGCAGAACTGAGCGATTAGGTTGGTTCCGGATGGCATGCACGAACTCCTGGAACTGCCTGCTGAATTCCACCGCTTCGTCCAGATAATGACGGCCTTCCTCGGGACCGGGCTCCACAAGAACCTGGTCGTTGAAGAGGAGCTTACGGTCTCGCTCAAGAACGGCGGTGCCCTTTTCAAAGACAAGAACCTTTCGGTCCTCGAGTGGGTCCTGGTTAAAGGACAGATGAACTGAAGCGATACGCTTGCCCGGATAGGCGAGTAGGATCATCGCTTCATCCTCGCCGCCCCAGAATTCTTGTTTGCGGACGGACTCCGCATGCACTCGCAGCGGAAGGTCCTTCATCATCATATGAACAAAATCGAGGACGTGTGGCCCGTTGAGGGCGATCACCAGACTGTCGGCGCGGACCGGATCACGCCACCAATCTGCCTGAGCCTCATGCCACTTTACGCCGAGGCTGACCTGAATGGAGATCAGATCTCCGAACTCCGCCCGCCGCTCGTCAAGGGCCTGAATGGCCCTGAAGTGCCGTCGACACTGCGCTACAGCCAGCGTGATCTTCGCCGCCTCTGCCGCCTCGGCCATTGCCACCGCATCTGCGGCGCTGGTCGCCATCGGCTTCTCGACGAGAACATGCTTCCCAGCACGGGCAGCTGCGATCGCTACGGGCGCGTGGAGATCGTTGGGCAGGCAGATGACGACAGCGTGAACGTCATTCCGCGCGAGGACCTCGTCTACAGTTGAGGCGGCGATTTCCGCGCCGTACTCGGAAGCGGCGCGCTGCGCCAAATTCGCATCCGCATCGACGACGGCAACGAGCTTTGCCAGATTGGGATGAGAATTGACTGCCGCAAGATGCGAGCGGGAGATGCGACCACAGCCGATCACAGCTGTGCCGAGTATGGTTTCAGTCATTGTCAAACTCCGGATGGATCTTCATGTTTAATTTCTCTCGCCAAATACTGGACGTTGTGCGTTCGGTCAGTTCACCGCCTTGGTATGGCACGCCTCTTTGATCAGGGCTGCTGATGTCTTGTAGGCGGTGCGTGCGATCGCCCGCGGGGTGCCTGCCGAATAGTCGGGATTGAACAATTCGACGGTCCACCAACCAGCGTAGCCACGGCGTGAAAGAATCGAGACGATGTCGCGCATGGGGGCCGAACCGGTTCCGGGAAACAGCCTGTCCTCAAGCATGTTTAACTGTTCGCGTGGGAGATCTTTGGCGTCAGCCAGCTGCACGTTGAAGACAAGCTCGAGTGGAATACTTTCCACTTGTGCCAGCGTCGAGCCCCCCTGGTGAAAGAGGAAGGTGTCGATTAGTACTCCACCGTTGCTGCGTGCGGCGGATGCCGCAAGCTGTTGTGCCGTCGCGAGGTCCTTGACTTGCGGCGCCGTTCCCATGAACTCGATGCAAAGACGGACGCCATAGGGCCGCGCGAGATCGCAAAGCGCCGCGAATTCCTCGACCGCGATGTCGAGATCGCCGGTCTTCCAGAGCGCAGGGACCGCAGTCACGTTCGCGCATTCAAGTTCCTCGCAATGTTCAAGAAACTGGACGAGTCGGCGGCGCAGCTCCTGCGCATTCTCTTCATCGGGCTCGCCTGTGCGGCGGCGCTTGCATATGAGAGGGAGGCCGCCATGGAACTGCCATTCCGCGAGAAAGGCAGCTTCTGCAAAGGGGAGTTCATAAGTCCGCGAGAGTTTCTTAACGTCAGCGATCGTCTTGCCGCTCGCTAGGTAAGCCTCCATGCGGTCGTAGCGCAGCCCGATGCCTTTGAACCCGGCCTCGGCGGCGATCTGGAAACTCTCCTCAAATGCGCATTGGGAGATTGTCACTGGGCTTAACGCAAGGCGAGGAGACGTGTCAGTTGTCATTATGCGCTTCCTTGAAGCCGCCGCCCTTCGCGACTATTGCTTTCGGTTGAACAAGGCTGGAGAACCACGCGAGAGGATGAGCTCTCGCGTGCTGAGGTTGCTAAAGGGCGGCGCTGATGCGCTTGGCCGCCCTGCCCCTTAGGGCGGGAATAACCACATTACTTTCGTGAGGCGGCTGCCTTTGCTAGGCGGGGCGATTTCGTCGTCCATGTTTCATGGCGTTTCCTCGTCTGCACAGTTCTCTTCTGTTGTTCTAGCTGCGGGATTTCGTGAGAGATCAGTTCCGCGGAGAGTCGGACCGTCTCGAATGTCGCTGTGTTGTCGTGAATCAATCCGAGCAGCATCTCCACAGCGCGTTGCCCAATCTGGTGGGCCGGCTGCGCAATCACGGGCATGGGCGGGTCGACAAGGCGGGCCCAAGGCACGTTGTCAAATCCGATCACTTCGACGTCGCGATTCCGATTGAGGCCAAGTTCCCGAAGAGCGAGAAGCGTGCCCTCGGCGATCCGGTTATGTGATGCGAAAATCGCTGTGGGGCGGTCGGCCTGGGTAAGAATGTTCCTCGCTGCGATTTGCGCGATCTCAGGCCTAAATCCGCCGCTTGTAGATATCCATTCTTCGCGCACAGGAAGGTTTGCGTTCTTCATGGCGGCCTTGATGCCCTTCAGCCGTTCGAGCGATGTCATGAGGTTGGCGCTCGCGGTGATTGCGCCGATCTTCTCGTGGCCACGATCGATAAGATATTGCACGGCCGCCCTGGCCCCGGCCTCGTTGTCCGTTAGTACGGCTCCGCAATCAAGCTCCGTGATGGCGCGATTGATCGCGACCAGCGGGAAGTGTTGGGGAAGAGCGGTCTTCAAGTAGGAATGATCGCCATCCGCGGGCGCGATGATCAGACCATCTACCCGCCGTTCCATCAGCCCGAAGACGGCGCGAACTTCTCTTTCAAGCTCCTCCGAACTGTGAGCGAGGATCACCGAATAGCCCTGCCTACTTGCTTCCGCCTCAACACCACCGACGACTTCAGCAAAGAAGACGTTTTCGATGTCTGCCATGATGAGACCAATCGCTTTGGAACGGCTCGTCCGCAAGCTATGTGCGACCCGGTTAGGATGAAAGCCGAGCTTCTGTGCGGCCTCTAGCACGCGCTTGCGGGTCTCGTCCTTTACGCCTGCGGTCCCGTTCACCACCCGGGATACGGTTTGATAGGAAACGCCTGCCTCACGGCCAACGTCTTTTAAGGTCACAGCGCTTGATGGCGGTTTGGATTGCTGCATGTGAACGTTCACACTCCCCAATGTGAAAATAACACAGCGAGAAGTGCTGTAAAGCCAAAATGTGAACGTTCACTAAAAGCTTTTCGACTGGATCAGAGCTTCGTATGGGGCTCTGAAACTCTGTTCTTTATTTCATCTAGGATAGGAAGAAACGACTGCGCCTATGTGCGAGGTTTGGACGCTTGCCGCTAGAGCGGGCATCTTTCGGATGCAACTGTACCCTCATGTGTTCGATAAATTGTTACCATTTTCCACTGATCGAGTTCGTCAGATCTGAGCAGATGAAGGTCCGGACTGGGTCAAACTGAGTCATTCAGCGCGACAGTAACAAGGTCCGCTCTCTGGCTGATTCCTGACGTTCGCTGATTCTGGCAGTAAGGTTCGGCCTACGGGTGAACCGATGCGATCGCGGAGGAAATTTCTCACTCAGTTGAGCTTGCTTCCCATACGCTTCCCAATCCGGTTTTCTGGGAAGCAGGACCAAACCCGGCCGACATCTAACTGCTTGATAAGGTTTGGTGATCACGCTGGGGCTCGAACCCAGGACCCTCTGATTAAAAGTCAGAGGCTCTGCTCTTCCTCTGCAGAGCCTCGCCCAGCAAGGACGTTCCGGCTTTGGCCTCTTCATGTCCAACCTCATGGGGCATCTTGAGCCGAGTGCGGGGATGATCCCGGTTCGCGCTCTTATGCCCTTCGATCTCATCCCGGCTCCTACAAGGCTCAATGGATCTGACCCGCTGGGCCACAATCGTGTGCACCCGAGCGAGAGCTTCCTGGATCTCAGGACGACCCAACACCTCTCTGGCGGAGAACTCGTACCGGCACAGCCGGCACATCAGTTCGGATCCGAACTGAAGCTTGCGCAGCCGGACCTTGAACAGTTGCTTGCAATGAGGACAGGCCAGATCGATCCGTGTGCTTCCAGGATCTTCAAACAAGCTCCACTCTCCTGCCATGAAACCATCCTGCACCTGACAAGCATGGCAGTAAGGCAAGAAAGGGGCACCGGCTGTGTCGTGAGACAGGCTCAGACCTCCGATGCATCCGCAGGTGCGTCTAGCGACCATGTGCGAGGAAATCCCGACTGCGCGAGCATGAGGGCCATCATCTTGGGCGTGCCTTCAAGAACTCGGTAGCCTGCGACAGGTCAAAGAATTGCTGGAAAGGCGCAGGAGTCAGTGTCCTAACGTCTCCTCCACGATCCCTTGGTTGCGGTCGAGCAGCGCCAGCAGCACCCGCGCTGGTCCCTGCGGCGACCGCCTGCCCTGCTTCCAGTTCCGGATGGTTGCTGCAGGAACTCCAATCCGGCGAGCAGAAGCCGCTTGAGACAGGCCAGTCTTCTTGCGGATCGCGGCTGGGTCAATGGCGGAGGGCAGCGTCAGGCCGCCGCCCAAGCTCTCGCCCTCGTCTGTGAAGGCGAGAACCTGGCCCAAGCTGGCAATCAACTGCTCGAAGGCATCATCGTCCATGGCGTGTTTCTTGCAGCGAGCAGGAATCCTGCGTCACCGACTACGCCAATGGCGGAGGGAGAGCTGACATACGTCTGATTGCGACGCGGTGCCAGCTCCCAGCCTCTTGTGCAGTCGTAGCGCCTATCCCTGTCAGGAAATAGGATGATGATGCTCGCGTAACAGAGCGGGGACTGAGGACAGGCATGAAGAGGATCTGCAGGCTCCTGTCTAGGCTTGTCAGCACTACTATGCCCTCACCTTCAGAGACCCTACCCTGCCTCGTCGAGCACGCTGCGGACGGCTGCGAGTGACAGGCCAAAGTGCTTGGCGACCTGACCCGGAGCGACCCCAGCCGAAAGGGCAGCCCGCACAGCCTTGCGTTGCCCCTCCTGCAGAGGCGGCAAGGACTTGCTGGATCCACGACGCCTGTCTTGCTTGGCAGGTTGAGGAGCAAGCCGATCGAGCGATAAGCGGGCTTGGCGCACCGCTGCAGTCAGTTCCGGCCGCTGACTCCTTCCAGCTTCAAGACGGCCTCGCACCTCCTCCACAAGCTGCCCTAGACGCGTTGCCAATTGAACGTCAGACAAGCTGGCAAGCCCCGACGATTGGGCAAAGGCCGACCCCGACTCTGGCGGTGTCGGGACAGTAAGTGTGACCTCGAACAGGTCGAGGGTACGTGGTGAAGATTCCTTATGCGGCATAGGCTTTATATGGGCATTCGGCCGCCCTGATCCAAGTCTGGAGGGGGTTCGTCACACGGTGGTCAGAGGCATCGAAGTGCTCCTGGTTCCGGTGGTTCGGGATCATTTCCACCACTTCACGAACCCGTCCGGGGTCAGTTCCATCTCCGGCTTCGGCACTGTCCGCTTATCCTTGCCTTTCACGGTCTTGAGATCTCGGATTCGCTTGGACGCCTTTCGGATCAAAGAATCGTCGAGGGGCCGAGCTTGCGCGTTAGGCTCAGCGGAATGGGGCGTCTTGCCAGCGATGCCGGTTTTGGAGGTCTGTCCTGCTGGCGGTGCGGTGTGCGTGCTCGCTTTTGGAGCAGCGGGTGTCGGGCGGGACTGAACGACGGCCTTGCGTCCGGCCGTCTTTGGGCTGGTCCGCTTCTGGCCAGTTCGGGCCAATGGCTCGAGGACAGCTGGCATGGCATCATGGCCCGGGATCGCATCACCGATCTCCGCCATGTCCAAGCCGAACAAAGCCGAGATGTCGTCCGTTTCCAGGACCTTTCCGGCCTCAAGCGGCTGGCTCGAGAGTGGCAGCGCCGTATCAAGATCGGCCACCAGATCCTTCTCATCCACCGCACGCAGCCGGAACAGAAGCTCGGGCCTGTCATCAAACCGGGCACCAACGCCATACAGCACTGCGGCGACGTGCTTGCACATCGAGGCTCCGTCCGGACAGGTGCACGAGAACCGGATGTCCGACGGCTTGGGGAACAGACCTCTGTCCTGGCGGCAGAGCCGCTCCATCACACCCTTGGAGAACCGGCCTTGCAGCAGTTCGACCAGGGAGTCGATGCCCCCGGCACAATCCGTGCAGATCGACCGCCACAGCGTCGGCGCCAATGCCGTGATGGAGACGGACACCCTGTAGATCGATGATCCACTGACCCTCGCCTTGATCTCCAGCGGCGCGATCTGAAGGTCGATGACCGCGCCACTGCGAACATAGGTCCGGCCGCGCGGCAGGCGGCTGTCGAAATCACGATAGCTCTCCAGGTTGTCGCACCACGCCTTGCCCCAGAAGGTCCGGGTGATGGTGCGCCCCTCCAGGATGACAGGGGCAACCGGGTGCCCTTTCTTGCGCAGCTTCTCTATCTCTCGCGCGGCTTGTTTCCGACGCTCCGCAACCGGAACGTAGAGCGGCCATCCGTCATCAACCCCAGGAGTCATCCGCCTTACTCCGCCATGACTGCTTTCAGATCAAGAGCCACCATCCGCAGCAGATCCTCGTCCTTCATCTCGGTCAGGTTGATCTCGTCCCCACCAGCCAGCAAATCGTCCGACAGGCCCTTCTTCGCCTCGATCAGCGCGTCGATCTTCTCCTCCACTGTACCCTGACAGACGAATTTGTGGACCAGCACGTTGTTCTTCTGACCGATCCGGAAGGCGCGGTCCGTGGCCTGGTTCTCCACCGCCGGGTTCCACCACCGGTCGAAGTGGACGACGTGAGACGCCGCGGTCAGTGTCAGCCCCGAGCCTCCCGCCTTCAAGGACAGGACGAAGAACGGTACAGTCTCGTCCTCCTGGAAGGTCTGAACCAGCGCCTTACGGTCTTTGACCGCGGTGTCGCCATGCAGAACCAGCCCGCTCCGGCCGAAGATCCCACCCAGGTGCGCCGCCAAGGGCGCTGTCATCTCGCGGAACTGGGTGAAGACCAGCATCTTCTCCTGGCGGGCGGCGACCACCTCGGCGATCTCACGCAGGCGGGTCCACTTGCCGCTGTCCGCCTCGACCCACTTGCCATCATTGAGCCACTGGGAGGGATGATTGCAGATCTGCTTCAGCCGCATCAGTGTTGCCAGTACGATGCCTTTGCGCCGGATGCCGTCGGCATCCTGCAATGCTTTGACCAGGCCCGTTACGGTGTCGGCATAGAGGGTAGCTTGCTTGCGGCTTAACGGGCACAGCGCCTTGACCTCCGTTTTATCCGGCAGGTCGGTGATGACAGTCTTGTCGGTCTTCATCCGGCGCAGGATGTAGGGCCGAACCAGGTCGCGCAGCGGGCCATAGGGGTTGTGCGGCCGCTCGGCCAAGGCCTTGGCCGAGCGGCCGGAGTTCCGGTCAGGGCGATCCGGGCTTCAGCCTGCAGGGCCTTGGATGCGCGGGTCTGCTTAGCGTTAGGGTTCTTGATCGCCTGCGCCTCGTCCAGCACCACGAAGCGCCAGGACGTTTTGCTCAACACCGGCAGGCGCAGCAGCGAGCCATAGCTGGTGATCACCAGATCCAGGCCAGACAATCCCTCCACCGTCATCTGATTCAGGTCTTCGGCCGGCATCGCCGAGGGATGCACGATCTTCGCGTTCAGCTCGGGGGCGAAGCGCTCGATCTCTGCCGCCCAGTTGGCCAGCAGCGAGGCCGGAGCGACCAACAGGCTCGGCTTGCGCTCGGCTCTCTTCCGCTTCTGGATCAGCAGCAGTGCCAAAATCTGGATCGTCTTGCCCAGCCCCATGTCGTCGGCGAGGCAGGCGCCAAGCCCAAGCCCGCTCAGGAGGTGAAGCCATCCGACCCCCGCCTTCTGGTACGGGCGCAAGCATCCCTTCAGGGCCGGACCAGGATCAACATCGACACCGTCGGGGCTACGCAGTGCCTTGAGGGTTTCAGTCAGCCACGCTCCGGCTGTGATGTGCGACCAGTCGGCAACGGCAGCGGGTTCGTCATCTCCGGTGGCATCGGCGCCGGCCAACAGGCGCATGGCCTCTGCAAAGGTGAGCCCCTCCCGCTCGGCAAGATCCTGCACCTCCTTGAAGCGGCGCATCGCCCGGTCCAGACGCGGACGATCAATCTCGACCCATTGACCGCGCAGCAGCACCAGCGTCTCGGTGCCGGTGAGCAATGCAGCCATTTCCTCGGCGGTGAGCGGCTCACCCTCCAGGGTCACATCCATGTGGAAGTCGAGCAGAGCGTCAAGACCTGTCCCGGATGGTGGGCGGGCGCCAATCGTGGCGGCGACCTGCGGGCGCGACGGGCGGCCCGCGCGCCAGTGGGCAGGCAGGCGCACGACCACACCGGCGCTTTCGAGATCAGTCACGCCGTTCAGGAGCCGTGCGGCCTCGGCCGGGTTCCAGCGTAAGGGATGAAAGATCTCCCCGGTATCGACCATGGCCTTGAGCCAACTGACGCGCTCCGCCGCCCGCTGCACCGGCACCAGCAACGACAGCAGCTTGTCTCGATTGGCGGCACCGGCGTATTCGCGCAGCGCCTGGCCGAGCGGCACATGCTGGGCTCTCGCCTGCGCTGACAGTCGCGTGGTGTAGGTGGCCAGGAAGGCAAAAGGGCGTTCCGGATCGCGGCGGTTCTCCGCCAAGTTGAAGTGGACACGGCCGATCAGATTCCAGGCCGGGTTCAGCGTTTTGAGAAAGATTTGCAGGTCAGTGCCGGCTGCTGTGAACGACGCGGTAAACACGGTGCCGAGTTCGACCCAAAGCCCGCGCAGAATATTGACGGTCAGGTATTCCGCCCCTGGCATCATTGGGGCAGTCAGCACCAACGTGGCAAGTTCGGCCTCGGCCGGCGGGGCAATGGCGGACAGGACCGCGGCAGACGGCGTCTCTCCGGCCCCACCCGACCCGTGAAGGCAGATCGCCTCCACATAGCGTACAGCGAAATCGCGCCACCAGGTGAGGGCGGGCGGCAAGGATTGGCCGACCTCACCCGCTCCGAGCTGTAACAGCCCGTACCCGGTGCCACGGCCAAAGGCCTCCGTCAGCCGTGCCGCCACTTTGTCATCCAGGGAGGGCGCGTCGTCTGCGTCCTCCAGCAGGAGGTGCCCACGCGGGGTGAGACGTAACTGGATCCGGGGCATTGTGGCTGCAGGCACTCCGAAATGTTTCAATCCGCGCTGTCCGTTTTACAGAAGCCGCAGTAGCCTCTGAACCCGGCTGAGAGCCTTCACGAGGAACACTGGAACACGCGTCGGGCAGTTGGCGCCAATCTCGTCCGGATCGCGGCCATTGCGCCTAATCGGGCTCCAATGAGAGGGCATGGCACCATGGCTCATAGGGATGCGCCACGGATGCTCATCCTCTCCGTCTGTCCCACGAGGCGTCACCCTATCGCAAGCTAATTGTCCTGTCCTGCGGCGGGTGTCTCGGAGGCGCGTTGCAGGATCCCGCGCCTATCATACAGGGGCAGGATTCTATCTGGTGCCAGCGCGTCCGGCCAGAATGTAAAGCCGGCGTGCTGCTGCAGGAACAGATCTCCTGTCCGCACCCTGGGACCAGGCATTCCCGCTTGCCCTTCGGGCACTGCGAGAAGGAGCAGAGCCGGCCGCGATAGGCGTTCGCCTCTCCTTGTAGAATGAAGATCTCGACCTGATGGTGAGCAACCCCGATCTGCTTTTCCTCGTACAGAGCTGGTGGAGGGCCCATGCTGCGGGCCCGATTGAGAGTCTGGAGCCGGTCCAGGCGATCGAGCCACACGGCCAGATCGACATCCTTGCATTCGTGCCAGACCGAAACGTCCCAGTATCGGAACGGCTGAAAGCGCGGCACCTCCCGGCACAACGGCTGGGCGACCGAGCCGATCAACGCCACCGCCGCGACCTCAGGGATCCCGGCGAGCGCTGCGGTCACGGCATCAGCGGCCAGACGAAACTGCGCCTGCCGGTCCAGCATCTGGCGGTCCTGTGCGGCAATCGCCCGGCGTGTGGGTCGTCTCATGGTCAACCCCGTTCCAATTGAGCATCAAAACGGAGAATGGAAATCGGAAATGACTCCAGCTGGGTTGGGATCGAGCCCTCTGCGTCCCGAACTATGACAATGCCTCATAAGCTAAGCTTTTGATGGAAAACAGCATAGCTGCAAAAACAGAAGCAAACCAAGCCATCACTACGATGTGGGGGATAAGTTCAGGCTGCATCTCAAAGCTGCATCAGCACTGGTCTGAAAAGGTCGCTTGCTCCACTTGGATCAACCCCAGACAGGATCTCCAATCAGTGGCAGCTGGGCCGCTAAGATCTTCGTTCTTAAGCCATTTTTGCCGACTCTGGGGAAGCCCTGCTCTTCTGCCCTGGTTAACAAAATGATTTGAGAAACGTCTGCAAACGATCGATTGAACTTGATGTTCGTCTGTGTACATATCCCCGACAGATCCTTGCAGAGAGAAAAGTGCGATGAGCCACTTTGCTGCTCGTGATCCCAATTTATTGAAGAGGCGAAGGCGGAGGAATCCTCCGCCATTATGCTGACTATTTCGAGTTCAGGGATGCCTCATAGTCTCGATAAAGCTCTTCAAGCTTTGAGAAAAGGAAGGCTCCAAATTGTCGATCAACGGTCTTATCAATTTGCAACGTATATCGAGCATCCGTATCCGTTATGCGGGCTAGTCTTCTGCCTTTTGGATCGTTCCAGAAGATTTGCTGTTGAGAGGCTTCGACTTTCTCCTTTTTGGAAACTTTCGCCAACAATGCCAGGAACCGCTCGTCCGATGACTTTTGAGCAAATTCGGGCTTCGCGATGATCTCAGAGGCTTTATCGAAGCATTTCTGCAGTTTGAAAATCTCGGTCAGTTCATGCCACCGCGGGCGGCCAATGCCGGGAGCAGCTCCAACGGCCAGGATGATTTCGCGAGGGATTTTGGTCGCGACAGAGATCATCCCGGAAAGTTCGGTTTTAGAGACTGCTAGTGATGATCCAATCACCTGCCGATTGAATCCGGCTTCCTCCAGCTTCACGGCAAAAAGAGCCTTCTCGATGTAGCTGAGGTCGAGGCGAGCGTTGTTTTCTTGGCCTTGTGCGATGACCAATTCTTCGTTCGACAAATTTCGAACAATCGCACGAACTTTGATGCCGAGTTTGCGAGCGGCAGCAACTCTTCGATGCCCGTAGGCAATCTGATAATGCCCCTCCCTTTCAGGATGAGGACGCACCAGAATCGGAACCAACTGGCCTCGGTCCTTTATCTGGTCGATCAACTCGGTGGGAGGCTGTGATGAATCTTCAAAGCGATCTGAGACAAATGATGCGAGGATCTTGTCTACTTCGATCTCGACGATGGTCTCGCCGGCTTCAAGCTGGCTCTTGAGAGCGGCAATTTCTGCGCTAGATTGTCCGCGCATATTTTCCAAGGCGCTTCCGACAGCACCTACAGCATTGCTCCCCCGCGCGAGCACCGATGACCAGCTAGCACCAGGCTTTACAGGAGCCGTTTCAGCGGACTCTGCTCGGATCGGCACGACATCAGATTGGGCTGCCTGTTGCTCGACTTGAGGGTTGACCCCGGTATCATCCTCGCCGAGGATCGCGGCATAGTTTCGCTTCGCCATTACATTCTCCCCCAAGCTTTCTTAATCAGATCTTCGATTTCGCTGTTGACGCTGTTGAGGGACTCCATAGCCCTATCGTACGTCGACTTCGAGTAACGTTCCTTCAAGACCTCATAGAGCGTTTGCTTGTTGATACCGGCATCTGAAATTGCAGTGCTCTTGAGCATGGCGCTCTTAAGAACGAAGTCGCCAAACATCTTCCGCAGGAAGGCGACCATGTGACTCTGCGGGAGATCCCCCGGTTCGAAGCGGGTGACGAGATAGCGGATCCAATCATAACGAACGGTCCCACCAGCGTTCCTGACCACCGTAAGGAGATCCGAGGCCATTTTGAGAAACTGGCTCATCGACATCACGTCCAGCATCTGAGGGTGAACTGTAATCACCATAGACGTCGATGCACTGAGAGCAGAAAGTGTCAGAAATCCTAGTTGAGGCGGACAGTCTATGACAACAACATCATATTGATCTGCCACTGCCGACAGAGTGATGCCAATTCGCTCGAAGAACAGTGATTCTTCTGGGCTACGATTTACGAGGGCTTTGGGAGTATCGTGCTCAAATTCCATGAGCTCGAGATTTGCTGGAATCAGGTCCAAACCTGGGAAGTACGTCTGCCTGATGATCTCACGTGGATGCCGAGCCTGATCATCGTACCTAATCGAGCCGTAGATGGTTTGACCGCCGTGAACATCGAATTCGGGTTGCAGGCCATGAAGTGCAGTAAGGCTGGCTTGCGGGTCGAGATCCACCGCCAAGACCCGGTATCCGTTAAGCGCTAGGTATTGGGCAAGATGAGCTGCCGTAGTAGTTTTTGCGCTACCGCCTTTGAAGTTGACGCAGGAAATAACCTGCAAATGCTCGGACGCGGACCTGTGCTTGACGTACTGCCTACCGGACTTGCCAGTCTCATCTAAGTAGGTGCGGAGGGCGAGAACGTCCTCAAGTGAATATTGCCGCCGTCCATTCGGAAGGGTCTCTGCTTCAGGACCTTTACCTTCAAGGGATAGCTGCCGCAGGTACCCATCGGCAACGCCGATTAGCTTCGCGACCTCTCCGGAGGAGAATTTTCGAAGGGTCTTTTGAGCTAACGGCGGATGCATCTTAAGACGCTGGTCGTGAAGCTTCTTCGAGAGAGACAGCGCGTGTGAACGGATGGTTTCCTCATCCACCCACTGCGGTGCTTCAGATTTCATCTGTGCTAAGGCCACTGCGCCCTCCTAGATACGGTTAACAGCGAGCCAATGGGCTGCTTTCCGTAACTAAGCGGCTAAAAGTCTTTACAATAGGTTAAGGAGGGCTCTTATTCTTGCGCAGTTCGGGAACGTGCAGGGTGAGTGTTCACAGCTGTGAACCTGAATAGATCCCATAGTCAGCAGCTACATCGCCCCCTCCCCTTTCTTTTTCGCATTGGCAGTTCACAGCTGTGAACACGGAGGATGATGGCGGCGGCAGACACGTAAGATCAATGACCAGCCGCAGCGTTGAACCGCTAGTTCACAGCTGTGCACTAGACCTGTCATTGATCCGTCCCTTGGTAGATGAACATCGCTGGAGTTCACAGCTGTGAACGCACTGGAAAGGTTTTGGGATGCTCTAGATGCCGATCCTGACCGAAAGGCCCTGTGCATGTTCTTGCTCGTCGTAGTAGCCGGCCGCCTGCTGGACGGACTTATGAGCGGATTGACGCAACGCGTCCGCCAACGGGATCCCGTCGCGTCCCGCTTGCGTCATGAAGCCCGACCGCAGTCCGTGGGCGCTGAAATCCGCCGGGTCCACCCCCCGCGATCCGGCAGCGCTTCTTGAGAATGAGGTTGACCGACTGCGGAGTCAGTGAGTTGGCTCCGATAGAGCCGTCCTTGCGAACCTCCCTGAGAGGCTGGTGAGCAATTTTATTGCTCGGGGCAAGCCGTTGATTCAGAATAGGTTCTACGCTGGGCCGCTGAAGCGGATGCGGGCTGTTTGATGATCCAGGAGCCCCACCATGGATGTCTGTTCCTACGCCAGCGATCTTACTGATGCCGAATGGGCGTTGCTCGCGCCCCTTGTCCCCCGCAGCCATCCAGCCGGGCGGCGGCAGACCTACCCGTTGCGGCGCATCGTCGATGCGATCTTCTACCTGC
>NZ_JBFUMH010000135.1:0-14323 GCF_054049475.1 Microvirga sp. P5_D2
TCGCTCGCGTGGGAGCCCCACCATCTTGTTGTAAGCGCCGCGCAGCTTGAACGAAAATACCGGCTGCAAATCTTCGCGCTTGACGCTAATGGGAGTGCCAAGGCGCTCCGAAAGGCGTGGCATCGGATCAAGTGGGCTTTCGATTGCTACATCATAGACCCGAGCGGAAAGGATCTTTCGGATGTAGTCGTGCATGTCGGGTACGCTCCTGTGACTTGAATGCCGTTGTTGTGCACCATCACCCCAAAGCGCTATGCTACTAAAGCATAACTGACCTTCCGGTTGGTAGCTCCTCAAGCCGGCTTTGCACGCCTATATGCCCTTTGCATCAAGAGCGAGAACCGCTGGTCGTGGTGACCAGCCCCCTGCTGGGAAACTCCATGTTTGTTACCTACATCCTGTCAAAAATCCGTGCTTACAAGCTATATCGTGAGACTGTAYGGGAGCTGGCGCAGCTTTCCGACCGCGAGCTGGCCGATCTTGGAATCTCACGCTTCCAGATTGCCAATGTCGCACGTCAGGCTGCATTCGCCTAGCAAGCCGTCACAGATCCCGACCAAGCATTCTCGCCCGCTCTCTGGCGGGCGTTTGCTTGTCTTATCGGCAGGTCACTGCGCTGCGGTTGAGCCCGTCCGATGCTGAGGTGCTTCGACTGGCTTCAACATTATTGAATGTGATCGCCCGTCTACGAAATCATAGACACTTTGCCGTTTCGATGTCTGGGGTGTCATGTGCAGGAGGAACCCGAGCTTCCAGACGCGGGTAGCGAGTCTTTATGCCAAATCCCGCTAACCGATGAGTTTGGCGATGAGCACCTCTTCCCGAAGTTGAGTATGCGGGCATAATCAGCGGCGGGGTGTTGGAAGAGCCAGCACCCTGCGCTTCAACGAGGGAGCCTTATCACCTTTATGGCAAACAGTATGTCAGAAAGCCCTTTCCGTGTCGGTCGCTCAGTAACTGGCCTCGGCCTGTTTGCGACAGACCTTATTGAGAAGGGTAAGTTTATCATTGAGTATGTTGGTCCCAAGATCACGAATGGGGAGGTGCAACGCCGCCGGAACGCGAGATACCTGTTCGAGGTCAATAGCCGCTGGACCATTGACGGTTCCCCTCGCTGGAACACAGCCCGGTATATCAATCACTCTTGCCGCCCGAACGCCAAAGCTGTGGTCTCTCGCGGGCGCATTCGCATCATGGCGACGAGGCGCATCAAACCGGGCGATGAGATTACTTACAGCTACGGTAAGGACTACTTTGAAACGTTCATTAGACCGTGGGGCTGCAAGTGCCTCGCCTGCAGAACAATCCAACCAAAACAGTTGTAGGCATCAAACACTCGGCGACACATTCTACCCAGGGCGTGCGTTCCTACTTTGCAGGATCAGGACATTCTAACTTTGCAGCTACAATCAAAGGTTCGGTAACAAAGATTTTAGCAAGTGTCGTTACCCCCGAAAGATTGGACAGGATCATCCTGGTTGATGTGAGGCGATGAACTCATCGCCGTGAACGATAACCGAGCGCCTTGTGCGGGTGAAGGCTGTTGTGGTGCTCGAACCATACCGGCAGGCTTTCCAGCACAGTTCTCGCATTTGGGAACGGGTTGACCCTGGCGTCATCGCTCTTGATCGTGTGCACGAAAGCTTCGGCCATGCTATTACTCTGTGGGCTCTGCACCGACGTGGTCCCCATCGTCAGGCCCAGGATCTCAGCTGATGACCAACCCGCTGCACGCAGACCCGATGAAGACGCTTCTGATCGTGTATCATTCCAACACTGGAGGCACCCGTCAGATGGTGGAGGCCGCGGCCCGTGGTGCAGCATCAGAGCCGACGGTGCGCGTGCGCCTGCTCCCGGCGCCGGCTGCTCAGGCAGCGGATCTCTTCGAGGCGGACGGCTATCTCTTTGGCACACCCGAGAATCTAGCGGCCATGGCCGGCCTGATGAAAGACTTCTTTGATCGGACCTACTATCCGGCCCTTGATCGGATCAGCGGGCGCCCCTACGCGACAATGATCTGCGCCGGCAGTGACGGCGACAACGCCGCGCGTCAGGTGGAGCGCATCGGGACGGGGTGGCGGCTCAAAGCGATCGCTGATCCGCTGATCGTCTGCACCCATGCGCAGACTGACGAAGCGATCCTGGCTCCCAAGGTCATCAGCCCAGACGATCTGATGCACTGCGAGGAGCTTGGGATAGCTCTCGCGACAGGGATGAGTATGGGGGTGTTCTAGCGGGTCCGAAGTCGGTACCAGTCGGTGCAGATATGCCCGTGAAGAGGAGCTGTTTGGCTGACCCCTAATGTGTGGCGTTGGAGCCGCCGTCGATCGCGCCGCCCTTTTCCAAGAAGATGTGCCCGAAGGCCGAGAGCGCATGCGCCATCAAGCTGGATCGGTCGCTCTCGGGGGCGAGCAGGATCAGATCGGTGAGGCTCTCGACCATCATGGATGCCATCTCGGCGAGGTCGGTGTCCCCGCGCTCAAAGTGCTGTTGCACGAGTTGATTGATGTCACAGTGCAAACAGTCGGACATCTCATTTCCCTCTCTGGCAGCGGGTCTGACATCGCTTGCGCACCGCGCCCCTGTAGCAAGGCTTTGAGGAGCTGTCTAACCAGGATCTAGGGTGCGAACGGGCGGCCATGATAAGAAGGCTGAACCAACTATCGGAAGTGCCACGATCTATCCGCCGTGCCGCGGCTGCAGCGAGCGGGCCAGCTCGCGGATGACCGCATCCTCAATGCCGAGGTCATCGACCTCCTCGTCCGCCTCGGTTTCCAGCCCCGGGACATGCCTCTCCAGGCGCCGAGAGGCATCAGCCGCCGGTGCATCCGGCTCTGCGCCTTGCCCTGGCAGTGGCCAGGTGGTGAACCGGTCCTCCAGCAGATCGAGTAGGCTGTTGAGAGCCGCATTTGAGACATCCAGCTCCGAGGCATCTGGTTGGCCATCCAGCGCCAGGCGTCGACGCTGGTAGGCGGGCTTAGCGCTGACGTCCGGGCCGAACCAGGGCAGTAGAGGCAAGTTCTGCCCGTTCTCGGGTGTACTGGCGACTACGACCAGATCGAGCGGGCCGGGCCTGACGAAGTGAAGGGCCTGGATTTCGTGCGAGCCGATAGAGAGCCGGGTACGTACGTACTCCACCTGACCTTGGCTGACCGCGAGCAGGGCTTGGCCATGGGCCAGAGGCAGGATAGTCGGCTCCTCGGCCCCTGCGCCCTTTCCCACCTCCAGGATCAGGCTGCTGCGGGTTTCCTCGATCCGCACGAAGGTGCTGCGCTGAGGCTGGTCGGGGAAATACCCCTCGATCACGCGCTCGCCGCTCCTCTCCATCCGGAGCAGGCGCGCCACAGACGGGGCGATGATGAATAGGCGCAGCATCGGCAAGCGGTCGGGCCTCTCTCATAGACTGGCGACGGGCGTCTGCCCTGCCCTCAACCTAGGGCACAACCTTAGAAAGCGAAAGTTTCTTCAGGCGGCTCTCGAAACTCGCGGCAAAGAGCACTGCCCCGCCTTGCAGGACGCTTGAGTTCCAGAGAGGACGGATCCCCAGCCGCTCCATCATGGACCGGACCAGAATGCCCGAAGGATGAGGTTCTGGCCGCGGCGAAAAGAGCATAGGCGCCGGAAGATGCGCCCTCAGATGCTGGCCAGCAGCAAACTCATGCCGATCAAGGTAGCAAGAGAGGCGACAAAGCAAATGGCGGCCCATGTGAACGTTGGCGCGGGCGCAGGAGAAAAATCAAGCGCTGCGACTTCTGTCTGACGCATGGTGAAGACCTTCAGGAAATCAGCTGGTTCTGGAAAGGCGCCGAAAGGGCGAGTACTCGCGCCGTTTGGTGGGAGTTCATCTGTCCGATTTTCACTCTGATGTCTGTAGCCAGCGGGACACACGGCTGGCCTTGATCCGGCTCATTGTCGGTAGTCTTGTCTCATCGGCGGCAACATCGGGAGCAGAAACAACCTGGCCCCAGACATGAGCATGGTTCTGCATGCCTTCCAGTGGGTGACAGCGCCAAGAGCCAGGAGCTGGACGAGGCGCGCCTAATCCTCCGTCGCATCAGTCTGCTTGGCTGACGCTGATCCTTTTGCGTGGTTTGCATGTGTCGGAATACGGCTTAGTCACAGGCACGGATGGACCGGCGGGTTTTTCGATTTCATTTTCCGACTGCCCGCTCGGCTCGAAGCTTCTCGACATCGCGGTAACTGAGGGTGACGCGCAGATAGAGCCAGATGGTGTACCGGATGATCTCCGGCAGAAACTGGGTAACGGCGGTATGAAATGGCCTGCAATCCCCTACTCGACCGCGCCTCAATCGACCCCGTCAGCTGCTCCCGTGACAACGCCGTCACCGCTGCTGAGGTCGGGCACAAATGTGTCGATTTCCAGCTCCTTGATGCAATCACGTGTGGCGCAGGAGCCCGTGATAGGGCACGTGAACACAATGAGTTCAGGGGCGTTTCTGGTTTCCCGACGCTTGAACGAGTTGGAGAGTGTTCAGTCCTATGAGAGCCAAAGTGTCAGAACAGCCCTTTCGGGTCGGGCGATCCGAGACTGGCCTGGGCCTTTTTGCGACCGACGTCATCGAGAGGGGTACGTTGACCATCGAGTATCTCGGCCCGCGCCTCTCGAATGAGGAAGTGCAGCGCTGTCGAAGTACGCGTTACATGTTTGAACTTAACAGCCGCTGGACCATCGATGGATCACCGCGCTGGAATACCGCCCGCTACATCAATCATTCCTGCCGGCCGAACACTGAGGCTGTGGTGTCGCAGGGGCGGATCCGCATCAAGGCGATCAAGCGCATCAGGCCGGATGACGAGATCACCTATAACTATTGTGAAAACTACTTTGAGGCATTCATCAAGCCAATTGGCTGCAAGTGCCTGGCCTGCAGGAGGCTGCGATAGGCAAATGAAGGCTTCAGGTCGTCTATGCTCAGCGGCCTTGAATATCTCGCACCCCCGATATTCTGGCTTTGCGCCTTCACGAAATGCGAATTTCGTTCACCATCATTTATGGAACTAGCTGTAGTTTACGAACGGCAAAAGGACATCCTTGTATCCTTCCAAGCTGTAAACCTCGCGCCGGGGCTGGCTTGATTGGTGGCGTCGGCTGGATAAACTGATCGATGTTAGGAAAGCTGCAGGTCGTGCGGCGAGCGACAGTAAGATAAAGGGAAGAATTTCGTGGCGACAGGAACTGTAAAATGGTTCAACGAACAGAAGGGCTATGGCTTCATTCAGCCGGATACCGGCGGCAAGGATGTGTTCGTGCATATCAGCGCTGTGGAGCGCTCTGGCTTGCGGAGCCTCGCCGAAGGGCAAAAGATCTCCTATGAAGTTCAGGAAGACCGCCGCACCGGCAAAGAATCGGCCGTTGATCTGAAGACGGCCTGAACCCACGGCAGCAACGAACGGCTGGATCTCAGGCCGCTCTGATCGGAGCGGCCTTTTCATTTGAGAGCGCGCGCAGCCCTCCTATTCATCAGACCCAGATGATGCTAATCGCTGTCAACTTCTAGCGTAGGACGGGGATGTAACGCATCCGCTTTGGGATATGAGATCGGCCTTAAGAGCACCCACTGATGCGGCTGGGCATTCTTTCGTTGTGACCCGCCCCCAGTTTCAATCTCGTTGCCATCGATCTCGACCAGCGCCTGGTGATCGGTGCCGGCCCCAATCACCGGCCCGACAGGCAGTCTTCTGCTCCTAGGCTGCGGCCCGCAGAGGGTCCGTCCAGGCTTTGACCTCTTCCATAAACATGACGCCGTGGTTGGCCCCTTGGCTCCACATCAAGCGCGACCGAACCTTCAGATCTCGGCTGGGGATCTCCAGTTCAAACTCAGAAGGCAACAGAGATGGATCCGCAAAATAGAGCCGGGCTCCGGTATCTGAGAGATCCCGCACAACGCACTCCATGGGCTGCGACTGCCCGACGAATATGATCCGTCCCGCCAGAATAGTGCGCCAACGCTTGGCTGAACGACGCTCATCCATCACGCTTCCGTCCATCAACTTTCTATAAGTTGCGCCTTAAGGCATATGGCAGCGTGCCGCAAGATGGTTGAGGAAAATTTTCTCGTGTTGCAATCAGTCGGATGTGGGAAACGAGAGAGAAATGTCATCCTGAGCCCCCGCAATCAGAGACCTACATATCCATGCTTCCGCATCGCCTTTGCTATGGCCGTCGGCGCAGGGGCCCACTGGAAGAAAATCGTTCAAAGGGCAGACGCCGGTAAGCTTTGATATTATTGGTGAGCGCGCTGGAACCGCCGGGGGAGCAGGGGCCATGAGGGATTTATTTCAATGAATCGTGATTTTGATTCAAGCGATGCAGGCGATCGTCAACCAACAGGCCTGCTCGACGGATCGCTAAATCAGCCTCGTCAGCGGCAACGGCGCACTACGCGGAAGCGAACCGGTCTGAACGGTTGCTTCTGTTCACGTCCTTCTTCCGACTACCTTCTGAACTTTCCTAGAGACGGAAGAACAGCGGTTCCTGCTGACCCGATGTCAGTTTGCATTTTGCATGGTACTGAGTAGTGTCGATTTCTGGCATGTACGGGGTGTAGCGCAGTCTGGTAGCGCATCTGCTTTGGGAGCAGAGGGTCGCGGGTTCAAATCCTGCCACCCCGACCAGCATCCCAGAGGTCAACTCAAGCGGATTGGGTAGGATCCTCACCTCCTCAATGGGATCCGGTGGGGCTGAATCCAGCGATTCCTATGTGAACTGCCCATCCAAAGTGCGTCTCGACGCGCAGAGCTGGCAATTCTATCGTGATGCCAATCTGTTCCTGCGCTCTTCTGAGTACCCATGACACTCCTTCCCTCCTCTAGACGATCGAAGACCCGCCCGCAGCGCCAAACAGCACCCACGGTCGACCTCAGCGCCGTCATCATGGCCGCGACACCCGACGAGCCACGGGTTCTCACCATTCGGGCTGATCAGCTCGACGGCTTGCCGTCCGGGCCGTTGCGATCCGAGCACCGGACTCTGGAGGCAGGACTGCGCACTTGGGTGGCTGAACAGACCCAGCTGACCTTGGGCTATGTCGARCAACTCTACACCTTCGGCGATCGTGATCGCACCAAAGCGGATGTGCCGGGAGCTGAGCATGCCCTGTCGATCGCCTATCTCGCCCTTGTTCAGGAGGCCCGTCCTGCCGGACTGACGCGTGCGACGTGGCGGAACTGGTATGCTTATCTGCCGTGGGAAGACTGGCGCGACGGCCGGCCCAAGGCACTTACGGTCATTGAGCCTGCCCTGAAGGCGTGGGTCCGCGCAGGCGGCAAACCCCTGAGATGGTTCCGCGAGGAGCGCATCGAACTCACATTCGGCTTTGCATCCAGCACTTGGACCGATGAGCGGGTGCTGGAGCGCTACGAGCTTCTTTTTGAGGCCGGTCTCGTGCCCGAGGCCCTCCGGGATGCACAGGCGCCAGTGTCATCCAAGATCAGGCTGGTTCCCGGCCAGCCGATGGCGCTCGACCACCGGCGCATCCTGGCCACGGCCATCGGCCGCCTGCGGGGCAAGATCAAGTACCGGCCTGTGATCTTCGAGCTGATGCCCGCCTCCTTCACCCTGCTCGATCTCCAGAAGACGGTGGAGGCCCTATCGGGGGTGCGCCTCCACAAGCAGAACTTCCGCCGCCTGGTGGAGATGCAGGGTCTGGTCGAGGAGACCGGAGAGATCACAACCGAGACAGGTGGGCGCCCGGCCCGACTGGTGCGCTTCCGGCGCGAGGTGCTGGTCGAGCGACCAGCGCCCGGCGTGCGGCTGCCTCGCCTCAGGTAAATCACTGTCCCACCAGATTGCGGGTTGACGCAAACTTATACTCGCGGCTAGCATAAGTCATACGCCGGCTATGCAGCCGGCATTCTTTCGCGTTGGTAATGCTCATTAAGAGGATTACTGCGACCCGCTCATGCTCTCTCTCTGAGCATAGGAGGCTGCTATGTCTGCTGTTGCTCCGATGGTGTCTGCGTCCCTGCCCCTGCCCGAGCTCTATGCCCGCGTCCGGCATCACGTTCCAGCCATGGAATGGCCCGGGTTCGCCCAAGACATCGAGGCCATCCTCGCGCTCAAGCGTCAGCACAATGCCGTCATCCTGGCGCACAACTATCAGACGCCTGAGATCTTTCACACGGTGGCTGATATCGTGGGAGATAGCCTGGCTCTGGCGCGTGAAGCCGTGAACACGGATGCTGATGTGATCGTGCTGGCCGGCGTGCACTTCATGGCCGAGACCGCCAAACTCCTCAATCCGGGCAAGACAGTGCTCATTCCTGATGCTCAGGCCGGCTGTTCCCTGGCCGAGTCCATTACGGCCGAAGACGTGCGCCAGCTGCGGGCCCGCTATCCGGGCGTTCCCGTGGTCACCTATGTCAACACCTCCGCCGCCGTGAAAGCCGAGTCGGACATCTGCTGCACCTCGGGCAATGCCAAGAAGGTCATCGAGTCCCTTGGCATCGACCGTGTGATCATGCTGCCGGACGAGTTTCTGGCGCAGAATACAGCCGCTCAGGTGCCGGGCATCGAAATCATCACCTGGGCCGGTCACTGCGAAGTGCATGAGCGTTTCACCGCCGAGGATATCCGCGAGGTGCGTGAGAGCTACCCGGACGTGGTGGTTCTGGCTCACCCTGAAGCGCCGCCCGAGGTGGTGGCGGAGGCCGACTTCGCCGGGTCAACCGCGGGGATGGTGGACTACGTCGCAGAGAAACGCCCGGCTCGTGTGGCCCTTGTGACCGAGTGCTCGATGAGCGACAACGTGGCGGCTCTTTATCCCGAGGTCGAGTTCGTGCGGCCCTGCAACCTATGCCCGCACATGAAGCGCATCACCCTGCCCAAGATCCGGCAGGCTCTCGAGCAGCGCCAGTACGAGGTCACTATCGATCCGGCGGTGGCCGAGCGGGCGCGGTTGGCTGTCGAACGCATGCTCGCCGTTCGTTGAAGGCTTATCATGATCACACACCATCCGCTGGACCGTATCGTGGTCGTGGGCGGCGGCATTGCGGGGCTGGCGACGGCCCTGCACCTGGCGCCGCTGCCCGTGACCTTGCTTGTAGCGTCTCCTCTCGGACAGGAAGCCTCCACGCCGTTGGCGCAAGGTGGCATTGCCGCAGCTCTCGGGGCCGATGACCACCCCGCCCTGCACGCAGGCGACACTCTTCAGGCAGGCGCTGGCCTCAGCGATCCTAATGTCGCCGCTCGTGTGGCAGCCGCTGCCCCTTCGTGCATTGCGTGGTTGGTGGCGCAAGGTACAGCCTTCGATCGGATCGGGCCTGCTGAGGAATTAAACCTGGGCCTGGAGGCTGCGCATTCGCGCCGGCGGATCGTCCATGCGGATGGAGACAGAACCGGCAAACGTGTTCTGGAGACACTCCTCCAAGCCCTCAGAAACGCTCCCTCGATTCAGATCCTGGAGAACCATCGCGTCACGGATCTGATGCTGGACGCGCATGGTGCAGTGACAGGCGTGTTCTGCCTCCGTGCAACAGGGGAAGGGAGCGATGGCGAGTCTATTCTTATCCCTGGACGAGCCGTGGTGCTGGCGACAGGCGGAATCGGAGGACTGTACGCCCACACCACCAATCCCCTGAGCGCACAGGGCAGCGGGCTGGCGCTGGCCGCCCGTGCGGGCGCGGTCCTGCGTGATCTTGAGTTCGTTCAGTTCCATCCCACGGCGATTGCAGCGGGCCTCGATCCGATGCCGCTGGCCACTGAAGCCCTGCGCGGTGAAGGGGCGGCGCTCATCAATGGCCACGGCGAGCGCTTCATGCAAGACACCCCCGGGGCGGAGCTGGCGCCGCGTGACGTGGTGGCCCGGGCGATCTTTGCCCAGATCTCTGCAGGCGAACGTGTTTTTCTCGACACGCGTCACGTGCTTGGCGAACGGATCGCCAGGAAGTTCCCGGGCGTGACGGCTCTATGCCGGGCTGCTGGCGTCGATCCGGTTCGCACGCCGATCCCCGTGCGTCCGGCTGCTCATTATCACATGGGTGGGATCAAAGTAGACGGTCAGGGACGCAGCTCGGTCGAGGGGCTCTGGGCCTGCGGTGAGGTATCCTCGACCGGCCTGCATGGGGCGAACCGCCTGGCGAGCAACTCGCTGCTTGAGGCGCTGGCCTACGCCGCCTGGATTGCTGATGACATCAAGGGACGAGCGCTCCGGTCGCTGACGGGCCAAGCCCCCTCACCTCCTCGTGTTGCGCATCGAGTGCATCGCTCGGGTGATCGGCAGATCCTGCATCGGCTGCAGATCCGGTCGGTCATGGATCGGCACGTTGGCGTGCTTCGTGACAAGGCTGGATTGACGGATACGATCCGTCACCTTCGTGCACTGGCTCACGAGATGCATTTAACAGGTGAGCGCGATGCCGCATTGGTCAGTCTGATGATTGCTGCCTCAGCATATAGCCGACCGGAAAGCCGGGGTGCTCACCAGCGGGTCGACCATCCTGCCCGCATGTCCGAACGGCATACCGAGATCTCCCTCGATCAGGCACTGCGCATCGCAGCGGAGGTCGACAACGAGGCAGCGACACCGTCCAGGAGAGTTGCATGAAACCGATCACCCCGACACAAGGCGCTCTCGCTGCGCTCCCGCACTTGTTGGTAGAACCCATTGTGCGAGCCGCGCTGATCGAGGATCTGGGACGGACTGGTGATATCACTTCTGATGCTGTTATTCCCGCCGATGCCAGTGCGCGTGGGGCTATTGTGGCCCGCGAGCCAGGGATCGTTGCAGGCATCGATGCAGCGCGCCTGGCTTTTACCCTGATGGACCCTGCCGTCGCAGTGGCCATCGATCGCCCTGATGGCCGCCGGATTGACCGCGGGCAAGCGGTCCTGTGGGTGGAAGGCCCGGCGCGGAGCATCCTCTCGGCGGAACGTGTGGCTCTCAATCTGCTCTGTCGGCTGTCTGGGATTGCAACGGCAACAGCGGCCCTCGTCGATGCGGTCCGGCCTCATGGACATGCGCGAATTGTCTGCACGCGCAAGACGACACCGGGACTGCGCGCGCTTGAAAAGCACGCCGTCCGAGCCGGCGGAGGCGCCAACCATCGCTTCGGGCTCGATGACGCTGTTCTGATCAAGGACAACCACATCGCTATTGCCGGAGGTGTCAGGCCGGCGTTAGAGCGGGCCCGTGCAGCTGTCAGCCACCTCGTCAAGATTGAGATCGAGGTGGATACTCTCGATCAGCTGGATGAAGTGCTGGAGGTCGGCGCCGACGCGATCCTGCTCGATAACATGAGCCCTGACACTCTCTCAGAGGCTGTGAGGCGGGTGAACCGGCGAGCCATCACGGAAGCCTCTGGCCGGGTGACAGTTGCAACAGCACCTGCGATTGCAGCGTCAGGCGTGGATCTGATCTCCGTCGGCTGGATCACGCATAGCGCGCCCATCCTCGATCTCGGTCTGGATGTCGCCTGAGACAAAGGGCTCGATAGGTTTGATCCACTTGGAATTTGTAAGGCCGTATCCTTCAGCGGATTATCAAACAGGCGTTGAGTAGGGACTGCACGTCACTGTGGCCGAGGCTTCTTTCGCGTTCTAACTGGTCGCGGACGCGCTGCTCAGGGTCTTGGCGTCGGGCCGGCCATCGCCGTGCTTGAAGTGATCCCAGTGTGATTGCATGGTCAAGTGCGACGGGCCACCAGACTTTTCCCGAAGGTGCTTTTGACATCTGGTTCGCCGAGCCAAGCGCACAGTTCTTCCAGAGTGGGGAAGGTATGTTCGATCTGTTTGAAAGGAGCTGGCCTCTTGCCCTGGGGTAGATCGTCGAGCAGCTCCGCTGTCCAAGTGTAAGGTGGCCGTGACGCATTTCTCACGATGCTTGCCATCACCTCTCCGTTCAGCAGGAGGTCATAGGAGCCTGGTGCGAGCTGGATGAGGCTGTAGGTCATACTAGATCCGCCGAAGCGAGCCGCGCCTCGATCCATTCTTTGGCTTTAACAACGACTGACTCGCGATCTGGGCCCATGATCAGGGTCGGGCGCTGCTTGGGCCGGGCCACGAAGGCCATCCAGTCCAAGCCGCTCGGGCTGAGGCGGATCTGATAGCCCATGTGCTCGACGAGTTCAGTTTCGGGGCGGTGGTTGGGATCAGTCATGGCTATGATATCAGGTCTTGGTTTTTACGCGGCCTAACCCAGAGGGGTATGTCAGTCTTGTGCTTCGATGGAACACTTAGTGGTGGGCCTGGTCCGATACACTCGCTCCCCACACACGCCTAAGCCGTTGTTCGTCCTCGACTCCGGTTTTTAGAGAGCTCCATGTGAAGAAGGACGTATTTGCATTCGAACTTGCCCAAATCTGCGGGAACCATTGCTAAATGCCTATCAGAAGGATTCAAATAGCGAATTCTAAGCGAGGGAGTGCTTGCTCCAAGATGCTATGCCCTACGCGAGGCGCCTCACACGAGGCACACGGCTGATTGCCCCTGCTCGTCACAGTGTGGTCCCCTGTCAGGCGAAGGATGGCTTGGTTTGCTCCATTCCGAAGATCCCCTGCCCTTCAGGAATGTCTGCTTAGGCGGGGCGAGCAGACCAAAGCGCTTCTTCAGCTTTGTGCCGATTTTGTTCTCTAATGGGTCAAGGGGCAACTCTCCAATCCTGAGCGGTATTGCGATCCCAAAGGGTTTCTGCGTTCTCTACGTGCTCCAGGGCACTTGATGGGGTCAGATGGAGTGGAGCGACTTGGTTGAAACCGCAGTCGGCCCTTCTCTCAGGCCGCACGCGACAAAATCGGCGTCGTCTTCCACACCCTCCCTCGGGCGGCGCTCCGCTCGGGAGCTCGTCTCGACCTGTTTCCGTTGCTCCTCTCAGGCTGCCTGGAAGGTGGTGCCGTGCCGGAGCATGGCATGCATGATGAGTGCCAGCCGGCGGGCGAGCGCCACGCGGGCCTTCCTCATGGTCGAGCGCCGGGCAATGCCGAGCGCCCATTCCTTGAGAGCCAGGGCGCCGCGGTAGCGCGTCAGCATTACGTTGGCGGCCTCGTACAACAGGGTTCGCACCCGCCGGTCGCCGCACTTGGAGATGCTGCCGACATAGTCGATCTCGCCCGACTGGAAGCGCCGCGGCACGAGGCCGAGATAGGCCCCCACATCCCGCGATCGGCGGAAGCGCTCCGGTGCATCGATGGTGGCGACAAAGGCCAGCGCGGTCAGTTGACCACACCCGGGATGGTCATCAGCCGCTGGCAGGCCTGTGACGAACGGGCTAGCAGCCGCATGTCACGGTCGATCGCCACGACTGCTTCCAGAACGGCCTTGCGGGCGGCGAGCAGGCCCTGCATGGCACCGGACAGGCCTGCGATCCCCTGGCCGGCTTGGATCACCTGCTCGGTAAAGCGCGGGCTCAACCCGCGCGGCAAGCGGACTCCGAACACGACAGCCAGGCCACGGATCTGGCTCTCCAGGGTGACGCGCTGACCGACCAGCTTCTTGCGGGCGATGATCAGGGCACGCACCGCATGAGCGGGCAGCGACTTGACGTGGACGGGCTTGAAGAAGCCGGAGCGGCTGGAGGTGGGCCAGCCCGCGAGCATCGTTGCGATCGGTCTTGTGCGTCGCGAGAGATTTGAGTGCCTGGTAGGCCTGCCGGCTCTCGATGCAGATCACCGGCAGCCCGAGGGCGGCAAGGCCATGGAAGAGCATCGGGGCCATGCGGCCGGTCTCGAGCACGATCCTCTCGCAGGCAGGTGCCGTCTCCAGCAYGGCGGCGATCGCTTCTGGGGTGCTGGAGGCTTTTGCCTCCAGAACGACAGCCCCGTCCCGCTCGACCACACAGATGTGGGTCTCAKTCATCGAGACATCYAAACCAGCGTAGTAGTTCATGGCTGCTCTCCTGTGCACGTGGCCAGCCGATGTTATCGGCATCCAGGGAGAGCCGCCCCATTACCCAATGTTGAAAAACTCCGCAAGTGCCGTTTTTCGGGCGGTCGACGTACAGGATGTTGGGCCTGATCTGGCACACAGACCCTAGTAATAGACCGCCGCACCAGCCCCCGGGAGTTTTTCAACAAAATCTGCCAGAAGCGGACATTCATGGGCCGGTCGTAAGCGGGCCTTTGTACCGGCCGCATAGTCATCAGCCGTCTAGGCCCGCATTCACTTATTGCAGAAGTTGAACATAGACCTCGAGCAATAGCCCTACGCTTTTTCGAGCGCATGGCTTAGGATCGCCGCATGGGCCTATTGACCTTCAGCATCAACGTCACCCTGGACGGCTGCGTCGACCATCAGGTGGGAATCGCTGACGACGAGACGCACGCGTTCTTCACCCGCCTTATGGACGAGGGCGGGGCGATGCTGTGGGGC
>NZ_JBFUMH010000136.1:0-13844 GCF_054049475.1 Microvirga sp. P5_D2
TGCGCACAGCCGAAGCCCGAACCGTTGAGGCGCTCTGGCACGCCATCGGCGACATTTGCGATCTGGTCGAGCCCGACGCATGCCGCAACTACTTCACCGCTGCCGGATATGGATTCGTCTGAATGCCCGTTGCTCTAGTCGCGCTCTCATACAAGCTGGCGACGCTGGTGGTACTCGCAGACGACTTAACTTGCCGATAGCCGATCAGTTTAGTCGACTCAGATTATACTTTGGCTCTACAAAAAACTTCTATTCCCGGCACCATTGTTCTTGACGACCGCGATCAGCGAAAGTAGCCTCATAAAACAGACCAGGCGTTCTGTCTGGCAGAACAATTCTAGGGAGGACAATATGGGTGAGAACAAGAGCGATAGTCTCCTGAAGCGCGTCCTGAAGGGGAACTTGGGGCGGCGCCGATTTCTTGCGACGACCGCAATTGCTGCGGTGGGTATGATTGCGGCTGGGCTGCCGGCACTGGCACAGCAACGGCCAGGAATCGACTCCGACAAAAAGATCGTCCGGGTCGGCGCATTTGCGCCAATTACCGGACCAGTACCCTTCTATGCGACGATCAACCATGCCGCAGACGCTTTCTTCAAGGAGATCAACAAGAATGGCGGCATTCAAGGCTGGAAGGTCGAGTACATCGTCCGCGACGATGGCTATGATCCGGCCCAAAGCCTCGCGGTTACCCGCCGTCTCGTAGAAAACGACGACGTATTTGCGCTCGTGGTCAGCAACGGCACGGCTACCAATATTGCCATCATTCCTTATGCTCGGTCGAAGAAGCTGCCTGTAATCGCGCCGAGTGGCGGCTCGCCGAAACTGATAGCCGAAGCCAACATGTTTCCCTTGCTGCCGGACTATGCGCTTTCGGCAGCTTCCAGCGCCCAATATGCAGTAGACGAATTGAAGAAGACCAAGATCGCACTTGTCTGGTCCAACGACGAGCTCGGTCGCAGAGCAAAGTTTGGCCTTGAGCTCTATCTGAAATCGAAGAATTTACAGATGGCGACTGACGTCTCATTCGACGTTGCAGCCACCGATCTGTCGGCACAGTTCCAGCGTGTGGCCGCTTCCGGTGCCGAGGTAGTTCTCCTATTCGGATCCAATGCACATCTGGCTAGCGGATTGCGGGCCGCCGACCGCATTTCGTGGAAGGGCGATTGGTTTGCGCCCTTCTTCACTGCTGACCCAGCTACCTACGATCTCGCTGGAAAGCTTCTGGATGGTGTCCACTTCTCGTCATGGCTGCTGCCGGTAGACTCCGATAAGGAGCAGATCGTCAAGTATCGTAGCGTCGTACCTCAGTATTATCCAAACGACAAACTCGGCGTCTTCGGACTGAACGGTTGGTCAGCGGCATCACTGTTCACCCTGGCATTCGACAAGCTGCTCTCAAGCGGAAAGGATCTAACACGCGAAAATCTCATCGCCGTGATGGACGGGCTCAATGGCGTGTCGGCTGGAGCTGCGGACAAGATCAAGTTCGAGCCGAAGGATCACCGTGGAACACGCCAGGAAGCGATCATCCGCGCCGAAGGCGGCAAGTTCAAGCTTGTGCGGGACTTCAAACCTTATCCGGAAGACGTCTTCAACGCCGTAGCCGAGTAATCAGTCCTAACGATTCTGAGGGAGGACCTCGCTATGTTGCCGGTTATTTGGCAGGGGATCGTGACCGGGTGCCTCTATTCGCTAGGTGCCCTCGGTCTGGTTATGATCTTCAAAAGCTCAAGAATGGTCAATTTCGCCCATGGGGCTCTAGCTGGTCTCGGTGCGTTCTTCGTTTACGCACTGACGTCCGGGGAGGGCGGTTGGGCTTGGGGAGCCGCCGTCGTGGCCGCTTTCCTCGCCGCAATCCTAATATCCATGCTGGTCTACGCTGCGATAGCGGCGCTGTTGGAACGATCCGACACCACCGCCACGATCGCTACGTTGGGAATTGGGTTGATCGCCCAGGGCGTCATTCTGTGGCAGTTTGGATCGAATATCTTCCGTCTCGATCTGCCCCTGCCGGACATCTCGTTCTCGATCATGGCCATGACGATCTCTGCCTACGACATCGCAGTCCTAGCGACCACTCTCATCGTCGTCGCCGTTCTCTTCCTCGTCATAGACCGCACCCGGCTGGGGATCGCCTTCCGGGCGGTCTCCACGGATTCCTTCGCGGCACGGGTCTGCGGCCTCAGCATCACCCGTGTTCATCTCTTCTCGTGGATTACCTCCTCGATACTTGGCGTCATTGCCGCCCTGTTGATCGTTCCGACGACCTTTCTCAGCTCGACGTCGGTGACCACCTTCATGCTACAAGCGTTCGCGGCGGCTGTGATCGGCGGGTTCGACAGCCTTCCAGGAAGCGCAATCGGCGGCATCCTCGTCGGTGTGGCATGCAACCTGTTCAGCTTCTACGTCGCTCCGGAGCTGCTCAATACCTTCCTGCTGGGCTTCATCCTTGTCTCTCTCAGCATTTTCCCAGGCGGCATCCTGTCTGAAAGGATCGGCTCGCGTGTCTAATCAAGCATTGAGTGTTCCCTTGGCCCAGCAGCCCGGTGCCCTGCGAAAGCTCGACAGCAGGTATCTCTCCGTCGGAACCGCAGGAGTATTCGCACTTCTTCCGCTTTTGGGTGGAGGCTTCTGGATGTACTCCGTGTCGCTGATGCTCGCCTACAGCATCGCGATCCTGTCGATCAGCTTCATGATCCGCTTCAGCGGCGAGGTTTCAATCGGGCACAATTTTTTCATCGCGGTGGGAGCCTATACCGTCGCCATTCTACAGACGTCCTTCGGCGTGCCGTTTCTCGGCGGTATCGTCGTGGCGATCATCCTCAGCGTGCTGATGGGAATCGTATTCGCTTGGCCGTCGCGCGGATTGTCGGGCGTGTACCTGAGCGTGGTGACCCTGGCGTTGGGGCTCTGCGTGCCCGAAATCCTGCTGTACTGGTCGGAGGTCACTGGCGGCTTTGAAGGGCTATTCATCGACTCTCAGGCGATCCCCGGCCTCGGTACGGAGACGCAGCAGTACTACGTCGCCCTGATTGCCTTGTGCCTCGCCTCGTTCGTGGTCTACCGCTTCCGGCATTCCAGGATCGGGCTGGCGATCCTCACGGCAAGGGACCATCCGCACGCGTCTGCGTCCTTCGGCATGACCACCGGAATGGCACGGATCAGCGTCTTCGCGGTAAGCGCGGCTATCGCCGGCTTTGGTGGGGCCATCCTCGGCTTCACGACCTCAATGGTTTCGCCCAACAGCTTCACCTTCTGGAACTCGGTGACACTGCTCGTAGGCTCCGTCGTCAGCCTCTACTCAACGCGCATCTATGGCGCAGTGATCGGGGCGGCATTCATCACCGTCCTGCCACAGGTCCTGTCGAACTACGGACAGATCATATCGATCATCTACGGGATGGCACTCCTCGGTATCATCGCCACCTCCAACTTGCTGATCCCCTCCCTGGTGCGCGCTCTTCGACAGAGGAGGAACCGCAATGCCTAACGCAGCACTCAAAACCGAGCAGCTTGATCTCTCCTTCGGTGGTCTCCATGTCCTGAAGGATGTCAGCCTGGACTTTCAGCCCGGCGAGATCACCGGCCTCATCGGGCCGAACGGCGCGGGGAAGACCAGCTTTTTCAACTGTCTAACCGGACATTATCGCCCATCACGCGGCGCGGTCAGCTTCGATGGCGAGGTGCTGAACGCGGTCTCTACCGTCGGTCGTGCCCGGCGAGGGATCGTCCGGACGTTCCAGCACGCTGCACTTTCCTCGGAACTTAGCTTCCTCGAGAACGTCGTCGTCGGGCTCAATACGAAGCGAACGTCCGGCTGGGCTGATGCCCTCCTGCCGCTTCCAGGATCGATGAGCGACCGAAGCTCGGCCAACGACAGGGCTCGCCAAGCCCTCGGGCTGGTTGGACTGGAAGCGCAAGCTGACCTTCCGGCCGGGACCGCCGCTCCCGGAGTGTTGCGGCTCATCGAGTTGGCAAGAGCAAGCGTCAGCGAGCCGCGGGTCATCCTGTTAGACGAACCCGCCGCGGGGTTGAATTCCCGCGAGACCGCGGACCTTTCCGACATGATCCTGCAACTGCGGTCGCCCGAACGCGTCATCGTCGTCGTCGAGCATGACATGGACCTCATCATGGGCATCTGCGACCGGATCCATGTCCTTAACTTCGGCGAAGTAGTGGCTTCCGGCACGCCCGAAGAAATCCAGCGCGACCCGCGTGTCGCCGAGATCTACCTGGGGAGCAGCGATGACTGAGCAACTCGAAGTGATGTCGCTGGTCGGCGGGTATGACGGCAAGATTGCCATCAACGACATATCGATGAGCGTGAAGAAGGGCTCGCTTACGGCCTTGCTTGGGGCGAACGGTGCCGGCAAGTCGACATTGATGAAGACGATCGCGGGTCTCGTCCGCCCCTTTTCCGGTCGGATTCTTTTCGAGGGAACTGACATCGCCGGCAAGTCGCCCCGTGCGCTCGTCAAGTTGGGAATCTCCTATGTTCCGGAAGGGCGCGCAATCGCCAAGGCCCTTACGGTAAGGGAGAACCTGTTGCTCGGGGGCATGACCCGCGGCGCACATGAGAACCAGACACAGATGGATCTCGTACTCGCGCTCTTTCCGGAAATAGCCGAAAGGTTGTCGTCCAAAGCATGGCAGCTCAGCGGCGGGCAGCAGCAGATGCTGGCGATCGGACGGGCGCTGATGTCGAACCCCAGGCTCATGCTGCTCGATGAGCCGTCGCTGGGCTTGGCTCCGCTATTGGTCAAAAGGGTCTTCGAACGACTTGGCGAACTCCGACGCACGGGTCTAACAATCCTTCTGGTCGAACAGAACTACTGGATAACGATGAAGAGCGCAGACTGCGCATATTTCATGCGCAATGGGAGGATCGTGGGTCGAAAGGACGCTTCTGAAATGCGGGAAGCCGAGAATTTGGACGCGGTTCTTTCGGCCTACTTCGGGACCTCCACAGAAAAGGTGAGCGTATCGTGACGCTGAAGGTTGGTATCATTGGCTTTGGCCAGGTCGGACAGGCGATGGCCGGCGTCCTGGCGCAGAAGCATTCGGTCAGGGTCTTCGACCTCAACAGGGGACTTTGCGAACGACATCCCCTCATCGAAGGCGGAACAGCATCTGCCGCTGCATCCGCGGGCGATCTGGCCAGCTCCGTCGATGTCCTGATCCTCTGCCTTCCAACGCCCAAGGCATCCCGCGCAGTCGCTGCGGACATCGCGGCATCGGTGCGTCCCGGGCTGCTGGTCCTCGAAACCAGCACCGTGTCCCCCGAGGATGTCTTCGCGCTCCGTGATGCCCTGGAGCCCGGCGGGGCGACGATCGTCGACACCGCCGTGATCGGCGGCATCAAGGCGCTGTCCGAAGGCAAGGCGGTATTTCTCGTCGGAGCGCCCGAGGATAGGGCAAGTGCAACGCACGCGATCCTCGACCTGCTGGCAGCGGAGATCTTCTATTTTGGCAAGCCCGGCGGTGGGATGCGCGCCAAGATCGTCGCGAATGGCGTCTCCCACGCAGTCTACGTGGTGCTGGCGGAGTCGTTGGCCGTGGCCGCCGCACAGGAACTCCCTATGGATGTCATGTACAGGCTTCTTGCGCGTGAATCCGGCATGATGCGTCCCCTAACGCACCGCATCAACGAGCGGTTGTTTCGCGGCGACTTCCAAGGCGGCATGTCGACGGCGAATGCCCGAAAGGACTCGAGCCTGTTTCTCGAGGCAGCCGGGCGCCTGAACGTGCCTGTCTTCGCCTCGCAGGCCGCACACACCGTTTATGAGATCGCGGCCTGCGAGGGGATGGCCGGCGACGACTACGCGATCGTCGCGAAGCTCTGGGAAAAGTGGTCGGGAATCAAACTCGCGGGCGAGCCTACGACATGAGCATGTTCTTATCGGTTGAGATCTTCCGCTCGTTGGACGACCTCATAAACGTTGAATTCAAGGCCAAGCGTCCGCTCCTTGGCGGAACACGCATTCGGTACGCTGCCGCAAGAGCGGCGGCCGGTGGGCCGACCGTGCTACAGGCGGGGCGCCTGCTGTTAGGGCTGCCGACGCGAGGAACCGTCTTCGTGACCACGGGAGCGGGCAATTCAGTCACGCTGCCTGAAGGTGAGACCGATGGGCCGTCAGGAGCCGCATTCGTCGCACGGGCCCTGTGGCTCCAAGGGCACCGGATCGTGCTCCTGTCCGATCAGGCCTTTCTTCCAGGCATCGTCGCATCGTTCCGTGCCGTGGCCCTTCCGATCGATGAGAGCGAGGAAGGCGACGGCGTTCGGGTCGAGGATTTCCCGCTGGGAGCCAACGCCGGAAAAGCCAAGGTCGAAGCTCTCCTGGCTACTTACCCGGATGCCGTGGCGGGGGTCTTCATCGAGAAGCCAGGCCCCAACAGCCGCGGTGTGTTCCACACCAGCAGCGGCAAGGCCAAGAATTCGGAAAGCGTCGCTCACCTGCATCTCCTGGCTGAAGTCCTAAAAACACGGGGCCATCTGACGATCGGCATCGGCGACGGCGGAAATGAAATCGGCTTCGGCCGCGTCGGCCGCGTGCTCGAGGAGGATCTCCCGCTCGCCAGGGATTGCGGTTGCGGTTGTGGCGGCGGGATCGTCAATGCCACGGATGTCGACAGCCTCGTGTCCGCATCCACCTCGAACTGGGGTGCCTATGGCGTGGTCGCGGCCATGGCGATTCTTTCCGGCCGGGACGATCTTCTCCCCCCAATGGAGGCGGTAGAGGCGACTGTCGAAGCTTCCGTGCTCGCCGGAGCCAATGACGGATATTCCGGAGAGAATGTTGCGACAGTCGACGGCGTTGCGCCTGCCGCGAATGAGGCGGTCTATGCACTCTGCCTCGAAGTGGTGCGACAGGCGAGGAACCTCGCATGACCTCGTCCCAAAAGCCGTTCGAGCTGTTCGCGATCCGCTACGCCACGCATGAACGGCGAGCGGGAGATAATTTCATCGGCGGTGACCCTCACGACGTCGCCATGCCCCTGGACTACTTTGTCTGGGTCGCACGCAACGAAGAGGCTTGCTACCTCATCGATACCGGCTTCGATACTGTAACCGCCAGCAAGCGGGGACGGACGCTGCTGCGAGATCCGGCTGACGGCCTGCGCGCGCTGGCGATCGAACCCGCCGACGTACGCGACGTGATCGTTACACACTTGCATTTCGATCATATCGGCAACTTCCATCTCTTCCCGGCCGCCCGCTTCCATCTCCAGGAGATTGAGATGGCGTACGCAACTGGCCGTTGCATGTGCCACCAGCGCCTTCGCCATCCCTTCGATGTCGATCACGTTACGGGCATGGTGCGGCGCGTCTATGAGGGGCGCGTGCGGTTTCACAATGGCGATGCCGAGATCGCGCCCGGGATCACGGTGCATCTCATCGGCGGACACTCACGGGGCCTGCAATGTGTCCGGGTGTGGACGGAGCGTGGCTGGGTCGTCATCGCCTCGGACGCCAGCCATCTCTATGCGCATTTCGAGACTGGCCGGCCTTTCCCGAACGTGGTCAGAGTCGACGAGATGCTCGACGGTTACTTGCGGCTGAAGGAACTGGCCACGTCGCCACAGCACATCATTCCCGGCCACGATCCCTTGGTGATGAGGAGGTATGCCGCGCCTTCCGCGGCGCTCGAGGGGATCTGCGTAAAACTTCACGAGCCGCCTCAGGCTTAGCGGTCTGCTCGCAAAGGTGTTTTGGACAATGGAAATGGATGAATTCGATTACGTGATCGTTGGAGCAGGGTCGGCGGGCTGCGTGCTCGCAAACCGGCTGAGCGAAGACCCGAGGGTTACCGTCTGCCTTCTTGAGGCAGGGCCGAGCGACTGGAATCCCTACATCCACATTCCTGCGGGCTTCATCAAGACGTTCGAGAATTCCTCGGTGAACTGGAGCTACAAACAGGAGCCATCGGACAATATCGCTGGCCGCAGTCTTCTCGCCCCGCGTGGAAAGACGTTGGGCGGATCGAGCGCGATCAACGGTCATATCTACAATCGCGGCCAGCCGCTGGATTTCGACACCTGGGCCCAGATGGGCAATCGCGGCTGGTCGTTTTCGGAGGTTCTGCCGCATTTCAGGCGTCTCGAAAGGCGCATCGGTCAGGGCGACCCCGAGTATCACGGGCGGGACGGGGCGCTGGTTGTCACCGATCTGGAAGACCGACATCCCCTCTGCGAAGCGTTCATCGAGAGCGCTGTCAGCCTCGGCATACCGCGCAACCCGGACTACAACGGTGTATCCCAGATCGGGATATCCTATGCCCAGCGGACGATACACAACGGCCGGCGTGTCAGCGCTGCAACGGCATTCCTTCGCCCGGCCATGAAGCGCGCCAACCTCGTCGTACGCACCAATACGCATGCAACCAAGATCCTTCTCGAGGGTAGGCGGGCTGTTGGTGTCGCCTATAGCCACGGCGGACGCGGCGGCGCGAAGACGACGGTGCGGGCACGTATTGAAGTGATCCTTTGCGGCGGCGCGTACAATTCACCCCAGCTTCTCGAGTTGTCAGGCATCGGGTCTCCTGAGATCCTGCGCGCAAGGGGGATTGAAGTCGTTCACGCGCTACCAGGGGTCGGCGAAAGCCTACAGGACCACTTTGCGCCTCGCACGGTCGTGCGGGTCAAGAACATGCGCACCATCAATGAGCTGTCGAGAGGGCCGAGGCTTCTTGCTGAGATTGCCAAGTGGTTCGTCGCACGCAAGGGGATATTGGCACTGTCGCCGACACTGGTCTACGGCTCCTGGCATTCGGGCGTCACGGCGGAGGAGGCCGACTTGCAGTTCACCTTCACGCCGGCCAGCTACAACGAAGGTGTCATCGGCCGGCTGGCGGATACGCCCGGCATGACCGTCGCCGTCTGGCAGCAGCGGCCGGAAAGCCGCGGCTCCGTACACATCCGTTCCAACGACCCGTTTGATGCACCCTTAATCCGTCATAACTATCTGGACGTCGAGATCGATCGGCGCGTCACGGTCGCCGGCATGCGGCTGGCACGTGATCTACTGGCGGCCAAGCCACTTGAGCGTTATTACGACTTCGAGGAATTCCCCGGACCCTCTGTCCAGACCGATGACGAGTTCCTGGACGCAGCGCGCCGGAAAGGGAACTCGACATTTCATCCGGCTGGCTCGTGCCCCATGGGGCGGCCCGATCAGTTGCGGGCAGTCGTGAGCGACCGGCTTGTCGTCCATGGTCTCAGCGGACTGCGCGTGGTCGATGCGTCGGTTATACCGAAAATGATTTCCGGCAATCTCAATGCTGTCACTCAGATGATCGGTGACAAGGCGGCCGATCTTGTTCGCGAGGATAGAAGGAGTCTGGCCGCGTAGGGCGGGTGGCTCATTCATGAATCATGGATCCCGATGCAATTGCCGATCCAAGCAATGGAAATGAACAGAATGCTGAATTATCCGAAGGTCCGTCTCTTCATCGACGGCAAGTGGCGAGAGACCCGTGAAACGCTTCCGGTGGTCAATCCCGCCGACGACCGTCAACTTGGTAGCGTCCCCGTGGCAACGGAGAGCGATCTCGAGGATGCGGTACGCGCGGCCGTACGTGGATTCGCCGTCTGGCGGGGGACATCGCCTGAAAGGCGAGCCGAGATCATCGTGAAGGCTGCCTCTCTGATCCGGGAAAGGATCGAAGAGATTTCAGTCATAATGACCTTGGAACAGGGAAAACCGCTTGATCAGTCCCGCAGCGAGGTGCGCCGCGCCTGCGACATCTTCGAATGGGATGCGAACGAAGGTCGTCGACTGTACGGCCGACAGATTCCATCGCAACCAGGGATGCTACATCTCGCACTCCGCGAGCCGATCGGCCCAGTCGCGGCGTTTTCGCCGTGGAACTTTCCGATCAGTTCTCCTGCGCGAAAAGTCGGAGGAGCGCTGGCAGCCGGGTGCTCGATCATCTTGAAGGCGGCGGAGGAGACACCCGCAAGCGCCGTATTGATGACGCAGGCATTCAAGGATGCCGGCCTGCCGGATGGGGTGCTGAATCTGGTGTTTGGCGATCCTGGCAAGATCTCCACCTACCTGATATCGAGCCCAGATGTACGTCTGATCACATTTACCGGATCAGTCCCTGTGGGCAAGAAGCTAGCAAGCTTGGCGGGCGAATACATGAAGCCGGCCATCATGGAGCTTGGAGGGCACGGCCCGGTCATCATTTGCGACGACGTTGACGTTGAGGAAGTTGCACGTCTGTCGTCCGAGATCAAATCCCGCAACGCGGGTCAGGTCTGTGTCGCTCCAACGCGCTTCTTCGTGCACGAAAGCATATACGATCGTTTCGTGGACGCCTTTGCAAGACATGCGAGCTCTCATGTCAGCGGCAATGGATTGGATCCGAAAGTCACTCTCGGTCCGCTCGCAAACACACGGCGGCTTAACGCCATGATCGAACTGGTCGACGATGCCAGGGCGAAGGGTGCGCGCATAGTGACTGGTGGAGCACGCCACGGAGACGTGGGGAACTTCTTTCCGATGACCGTGATTGCGGACTTGCCGGACGATGTGCGCTGCATGAGTGAGGAAYCGTTCGGGCCGCTTGCAATGATCGCTCCCTTCAAGTCGCTCGACGAAGCGATCGTTTGGACGAACAGTCTTCCCTTCGGGCTTGCCTCCTACGGATTTACCAACAATGCCGACAATATTGCGGCAATGATGGCGAAAATTGAATGCGGGACCCTGTCGATCAATCACTACGTTTCTTCGGTGGCGGAAACTCCCTTCGGAGGCGTCAAGGATAGTGGATATGGACGCGAGGGAGGAATCGAGGGCTTGCAGGCCTATACTGTGGTCAAGAATGTTGCCCTTCAGACGCGAGCCCCGACCTATAGCGTGGGTGCCTGAACCAAACGCTGCGAGGAGGCCGAAGAGTGATTGACACAAGCCCCGAAACGGAACGCCAGTCCGGCGTCGCCGCTGTAGACCGCGCCTTTTCGATTATCGAAGCGCTTGCATCGGCGACGGGGACAATGACGCTGTCCGAGCTTTCCCGTGCGACAGGTCTCTACAAAAGCACCGTCCTTCGTCTCCTCGAGTCGCTGGAGCGGGCGCAATACGTGAGCCGTCTTCCAAACGCTCATTATATCTTAGGTCCCATGGCATACCGCTTGGGGCTGGCATATGAGCGGACCAACGACGTTGCGGCCTACGTGTCACCTGTTCTCGACGCACTCGTCGAGGCGGGAACGGAGAGTGCGTCCTTTCACGTCCCTTATCCTCCGGAACAGAGACTGTGCATCCTCCGAAAGGATTCCCAGCATTCGACACTCGACAGTGTCCGCGCCGGGCAGGTTCTTCCCCTTGTCGGGGCGGCGGGAACCATCGTCAGGGCCTACTCGCTGCCTGGCAACGGTTCCGACAGACCCAGCTTGGTGAAATCATATGGCGAGCGGGACGCCTCCTGCGCCGGGATTGCCGCGCCGGTCCTTGGATCGGAAGGGCGCTTTATAGGAGCGATTTCGCTGTCTGGTCCCATACATCGATTTACGGCGGAGTCAGTTGAGCACATGTCGGGCCTGCTGCTTCAGGCGGCAGAAAAACTCTCAGTCCGCTTTGGTGGCAGTCTCAGGGCGCTTGCCCGTCGACCATGATTCAGCAGGCCAGAAAGATCGCTGGCCTGCTTCACGAATAACTTGAGCATAGGCGCTTCGAATCAAAGTTGGCGTTCTCGGGACGTGAGGCGCCAGCTGTGACAACTCAGGAAGGTCGGAGAACAGCATGGGTCGAGAATGCGACTCGCTCCAAGCCGGAGCTGTCGCTGGCTGTCTGCTCTGAGACCCGATCATTGCCCCAAGGCAACAGGCATGGTGAAGCGACACTTCGCGTTTAATACAGCGCCGGACCGTGAAGCCGCATTAGGCGAACTACATGCGCGCCCATATGCTTTGGTTCAGACCGAGCGGGTGATCCTCCAGCTTTCATTCATGATCGATGCGCACGCGGCGGACCATCATAGAATTGTTGCTGAGATGTCCAGAGCCAGAGGGGTAGCGCCACCTGACGGTGCCGCGCGCCATCATGCAATGCCGTGGGGACAAGGGACATTGCGCTGGGAGCGGCACACAGAATTCTCCACTTGGTTCTGGGATGGTCTGTTACCCGAAAGCTTCGGAGGCGAGATCATTATGCATCCTTTCGGCGGTAGCTTTACACCGCCTGGCCCGCTCATTTCTGGGATTAGATTGGAGATTCGCATAGACGGACCAGCAGCAGCGGACGCAATTTCCCTCTTCGACCCTGCAAGCCTTTGCTTTAGCGAGTTGAAGAGCGGTCAAGCAGCCGTCCTGACTGACTTTCGCCAGGATGGCGATGGACTGACGCGGCTTCTGGTTATTGACCGAGGACTCAGCGACGGGGCCCRTGGCGCGCTCGTGCAGCGTCTCCTCGACATAGAAACCTATCGTACGCTGGCCATGCTTGGCCTACCTTTGGCCCAATCGCTTTCACCCGAAATCCGCCGTATCGAAGACAACCTGACGAATGTGACCCAGCGAATGAAGGCTCACGCGCGTCATGAGGCCGACGCGATGCTTTCGGAAATCACGCGACTCGCGGCGGAACTGGAAGCCAATGCTGCTTTGAGCCTCTACCGTTTTGGAGCAAGCCGTGCTTATGACGGAATAGTACGCGAACGTATCAAGGTACTCGATGAAACTCCAAAGCCTGGATACGAAGCTCTGGGTTCTTTCTTGGAGCGAAGGCTCGCACCAGCGATGCGGACCTGCCATTCAGTCGAGCAACGTCAGGCAAATCTTTCCAGCAAGCTGTATCGAGCCACGGGACTGGTTCGAAGTTGGATCGACGTTGAGCTGGCACGGCAGAATTCGGATCTATTGACCAGTATGAACCGTCGTGCTGAACTTCAGCTTCGCCTTCAACGAACCGTGGAAGGTCTGTCGGTGGCAGCTATTTCCTACTACATCGTCGGACTGATTGGATATCTGAGCAAGGCCATAAGTCATCATCTCCCTATCGTCGACCCGATCGTCGTCGCGGGCGCTTCTGTCCCGTTTGTTGTAGTTTGTGTCGGATGGCTTGTGCATCGTATCCGACAGCGTCATGAGCTCTAAGAAGATGAGCTTGGAGAAGGGAAAATAGGCTCTGTGACACTTAGATGCCGTATTGGACCTGCCGCTCCCGAGGTAGCGGAACGATACTTAGGTGCTCACATGTTATGCCTACAGGCTATCTCAAGCGTCGGTTCGACGGAGACAAGCGACTCCAGAGTTTGTGTTCCGATGTCGGCTGATGGCACTGAGGCCGTCGAGTTGATCACCAACAGCGCCGGACGCAGAAGTCACGATCCCCCGTCGCGCCAATTCTGAAAGCTCGCACCGAGCACCGTCAGAGAGCATCTTGTCCCGACGAACGGTCCCCGAATGTCGTCTTCTGGCAGATTTTGTTGATTTAGTCGGGCAGAGGGAGCGATGACGGTCTGCACCGAGCTTTTCAGAGCGGCGGGATGGCTGTGTTTGCCAGTAGTGTGGTGAAGGTTCTGCAAATCGCCTGAGCGGGGCGGTCATGGCAGGATGGTGATGTTCAACGTCACGCACTCCGAGAGGAGCCCACCATGACCAACGCCAAAGATAAACCTGCCGCCGCTGCCATCAAGGACCTTCTCAGCCAAAGCCCGGACGGCCTGCGCGAGATCGTGCGTGCCGTCATGCAGGAGATGCTCGAAGCCGAGATGACCGACGCCCTTCAGGCCGAGAAGGGCGAGCGCACCTCGGCTCGCCTGGGCTACCGCTCGGGCTACTACACCCGCACCTTGGTGACCCGGGTCGGCAAGCTCGAGCTGCGCGTGCCACAGGAT
>NZ_JBFUMH010000137.1:0-13738 GCF_054049475.1 Microvirga sp. P5_D2
GATGATCGGCATGATCGGGCGGGGTTTTCATTATCTTCTCCGCAACAGAGCTGCCTGTGACGACAAGAGGTCTAGGCTCGTCCCCATACGGTTCGATCACAGCCCTCGACGAACAAGCCGAGCGTTTCGCCATTTGGCCCTTCGATGGGGCGGTAAACCAGATCGACACGGCGCTCTTCCAGCGCACCGCCCGGTTTCAGCTGAAACCTGACAGGCATGACCTCGCCGATGAAGGTCTGCTTCGTTGCATAGACGCGGTCCAGCAGTTCGAAATAGCCCTGCCCTGCAAGATCGGGAAACGCGTCCCGAACCGGCACGTCGAACAGCTCTCGGTGACCGACGACCTTGAAGTATTCGTCGTTGGCCGCGTCAAAGATATGCTCGGGACCTCGCAGCACGGCCCTGAAGCTCGATGCCGGGAGAATGCTGATCTCCGGCACGACCATCAGATAGCCTAGGAAAGCCTCCAGCGGCCCCGACAGACGTAGCGGCTTGATTGCAGGCGACGTCAGGGCCTCGCGCTGATCGATGGTGGCAATCGCAATCCGGGCATGTCGACGGAACTTTTGCTTGAGCAGCTCGGGCTCACGACCCCACCCGCGCGCATTCTCCAGGCTCTCATATAAGGCACGAGCAACGGCCTCAACCTCATCCTCTGTCATGATGGCACCTCATGAAGCAGCGCGAACTGTCCAGTTTAGTCCCGACACGCGATCAGGACTCATTTAGTTCACGAGCGCGATTTGGAAGAAGGCCGGTGTCAAGAAAACGTGCAAATTTCGTCTAGAGGCGCTGTTATGGCCCGCAATGCAGCATCATGCGCACTTGGAGATCGGCCACGATCTCCTGTCGTTCATTGCTGCGTGGCCTTGAAGACTCCGTACAGCTCCACCGGATTGAACCGCTGCTTCGAGGCGCGCAGTTCCGGACGCTTTGCGTCATCAGCATCGTTAAAGTGAACGAGGTGAGGGAATTCGCCCATGACGCGTTGACGCAGAATGAGCGTCAACCCTGGGTAAGCGAGGTCTGTAACACAAACATAGTTACATCCCATGCTGGATGTCAGTTGTCCTGAAAAACCGAAACCGCCAAGCTTGCCGTCGATTTCCAATACCATTCCGATGAGCAGGGGCGGCTGGAAATGATGGCCAATGGTCAGGCAGGCCGTGGTGACGTCATATGCAGCGCCGACCTTCATGCCCCTGGCGACGAGCCTCTCCCTCCATGCATCCGTGAGGGCAAGACAGGCAGGGCGATCCGCAGGGGTGTAAGGCCGTATCTCGACCTGACCTTGTCTGAGGGCGCGCGACAGCTCCTGCCGCAACTTGGCGAATCTAGCACCTTCCAGGGCCGCGACAGACGCACGGTCATAGATGAACTCTTCCGATTTCAAGGTGATCGCAAAACCTTCCCGCGCGACCCGAAGCGCCTCGTCCTGCTGCACGTAGACGATCCGGCCCGGGCGATCGCCGTTGAAGTCCCGCATCCGCTGCATCCCGTGCCGCATCGCTGCGGTATCGAAGGGAAACGGCGGACAATACATCTTCATCTCCGATCCGTCCTTCTGCCGGCGGATCTGATAGAGAAGTATGGACTCGGCATGTCGCTCCCAGCGCAGCATCCGCGACTTGGATTGCCCGGAGAAATACAGGTGGGGGAAGAAATAAGCCGCCGCCTTGACCCGCGCGCTTTCCATGGCGGCAAGGAAGGTATCGGCATCTTCAAGCTTGATCGACGCGAGATCGTCCGACACGACATCCCTGTCCACCATCGGCAATGGGGAACGATCCTGCTGGATTGATGCCGTGTCCAGTCCGAGAGCGAGGGTCATCATGATCTCCAATGCGCTTGCCAAGACCTGTCGCGATACGTCACCAAGCCGTTCCCGCGCCTTGAATGCAGGCCGGGATGTGAAGCGGATAGGACGGCTGCACTGCCGATCGAGATCATTCGTCACCCTCGCCCACTTCACCAACGATGCATCAGTTTAGCCAGAGACCCCTCGCGATGTTAGGCAGCCTTCTGAGGTAGCCCCATCGTGGCGCCTGGGGATAAGCACGTCGGCGAAACGCAGAACAACATCCACGAACGACGTCATAAGGGAGGAGCATGTAAGGCGGGAATAGAAGGGCTTGGCCTGCTTTGCGAGCAACTTGCTTCGTGCGAGGCAGGCACCGAACCTGGAGGCTTAAGCGCTCGGCTTTGAAGTGGTACAGCCGCCCTGGCTTGAACAGGGGACCCCCAGATCCACAATCTGGCATTCAACCTGATCATATGGGATTCAGTAAGCATCCCCGCCGTGAAGGCCGAGAATTCGTCTTTGGCGAGGGCCAAGGCGGCTTCAGCGGGTGGTCGAAGTCGAAAACTCGCCTGGACGCCTGGATCGCGAAAGCCGGGGCAGTGATGCGCCCCTGGCGGCTTCATGACTTGCGGCGCACGGTGGTCACGCGCATAGCGAAGACGGGCACCCTCCCCCATGTGGTCGAGGCAATCCTCAACCACGTTTCTGGCCATAAAGCAGGTGTCGCCGGAATTTATAACCGCGCGACCTACGCCAAAGAAAAGCGTGAGGCTCTCAATGGATGGGCGGACAACATCCCCGGACTGAACCATAACCAGCTGGCAGCGATCGAGCCAGTTAGCAGCATAGGAACGACTTTAACCTAGAGGTTAAGTGAAGGTCCTCTCATTCCGCAGTTACGGACCTTTTTCATGGGAGTTCGTCTTCCTCAGCAAGCAAGCAAGCAAGCGAGAGAGATTTCGCCTCGCCTATCGGGTGCCGATCCTCAAGCCAAGGACTTTCGGCAGCACAGCAACAACGCTGGCTGCGGGCGACGGTTTCTGCCCTTGCTCTTCAGCCTCTTCCACGTTGATGATGCCCCACCGGATCGCACGCGCGCCGACATACCGAAAAGGCTCCGGCGGGAGCGATGGCAACGGGCGAGTGCAAAGCGGCAGTGTCGACCATTCGTCCCGCACACCGAGTACGAGCGATGCCAAACACTGACCCGCGATATAGGTCGGGTTCACCCCATGCCCGGAGAAGCCGCAGGCATAGTGAACACGGGTTGCAGGCTGCGTCCGGATGAAAGGCAGCCGGTCCGAGGACACATCAATTGGTCCTCCCCAGGCTCTCTCAACCGACACGCTCGCTAACGCGGGCAGGAGCCGTCTGAGACCGCGCTCCGCACGGCCTACGCTTGGCCGGTCCTGCCTGAGCGACGGCGTTCCGACCGCCCCTCCGTACGCAATCGGCCCCGAGCCTGAGCCCATCAGAACGCGGCCATCCGGTGTCTTGCGGAAATAGTGAACGAACATGCGCAGGTCGGCGATGCCTTCATCACTCCTCCAGTCCATGGCTTCGATGGCGCCAGGCGCGGGGTGGGTCATGAGCGCATAGCTCGAGAAGATGCTCATGTGACGCCGGATCGACGGTTCCGCTGCCAGCGCGACATTAGTCGCCAGCACGACCTCGCGAGCGATAATGGCGCCTTTGCACGTGCGGACCCGTGAGGGCTGGCCCGGGTCCAGGCCGGTCATTTTGGTGTGTTCGTGGATGTGTACCCCCGCCCTGATTGCAGCCGCCCTGAGCTCACGCGCCAGCCGTGCCGGATGGACGTTCGCCCCTTCGGGGAAAAAGAGGCCGCCCCGGAAGACAGGCGAGTTGGCGCGCGCCCGCAATGCCGCGGGCGTGAGCGGAATGGCCGTATCGGGTACGCCGAGCCGCTGCGCCTGATGCACGTATTCGTCGATCTTGCGATCCTGTGCGGCTGCTGCCGAAACACGGAGGTTCCCACTTTCCCGCCACCAGACATCTCTTCCGCGTTCCGTCGCAAAGGCCCGAATGGCGCTTTGGGCGCGGGTGCCGGCACGGGCGACAGCCAGCGTCGGATCGTCCCCAATGGTTTTCACCATGCCTGGCAATGCGCTCCAATAACCGTGGACCTTGCCTCCGTTCATGCCGCTCGCGCCTGCCCCACAGATCGAGGCTTCGATGAGGGTGATCGAGAGACTTGGCTGCCTGTCCTTGAGAGTCAGCGCGGTCCAGAGCCCCGTGAAACCACCGCCCACGATGACCACGTCGCATTGCTTTTCACCGATAAGGACAGGCGCCTGCGGGGCATTGCGCTCGTTCTGCAAGGCCTCGTCGAGCCACCAGGACGTGGCTGAGGGGCTCACGGGCGCCGGATGTTCTGCTTGATCCACAACTTGCCCTCGTCCCTGCATTGCTGGCAGCGCCCCATCCTCCAACTGGAGGAGGTGCCTTGCGGGCGAAGCCCTGGTACAGGCCCCGGCCGCACAGGGCCGGGAGCCTGCTTTTCATCCGCCGAAGCGTTTCTTTCAATCCTTCGACCGGCTCAGCCCTTGACGGCGGTCACGACGACCTCAATCAAGGCGCCGCCTCCAAGATCGGCAACGCCGACTGTGGCCCGTGCCGGCAGATTGTCGCCGAAGAACTCGGTCCAGACCGCATCCATTTCCTTCTTCTGAGAAAGGTCGGTAACGAAGATCGACGCCGCGACGACCTTCGTCGCGTCCGTACCGGCCTCCTTCAGATATCCGGCGATCTTTCCCAGGATGTTGCGGGTTTGCTCGCCCATCGACACGCTCGTGTCATCGGCGATCGTGCCCCCGATGTAAACGAAGCCATTCGCCTCGACCGCGCGATGCATAATCGGTGTGCGGATGTTTCTCTGGATCATCGTCTTATCCTCTCAGGTTAAAAAAATCAGGTGGCGAAGCGCTCAATGCGCAGGCCGTCGATCGGTGTGTTCGTGTTTCCAATGGCGATGAGTTCCGCCATGACCGCGCCGGTTCCTGGTCCCAGCTGGAACCCGTGCAGCGAGAATCCGAACTGGTGGAAAAGTCCCTCATGCTTGGCACTCGGGCCGAGGACGGGAAGGTCATCCGCCGTCCGCGCCTCGATCCCGGCCCAAGCCCGGACGACCGTCGCATTGCGCATGACCGGGAAAAGCTCCCACACCGTGCGGGCGCTCTCCTGGAGCTTGCGCCAGTCCAGAACTGTCTCGCCGGTGTCCAGGTAGGGAGTTGCGAGGTATCCACCGCCGATCAACACGGTTCCATTCGCAAATTGCTTGAACGAGAGCTTGCGTCCTCGCAGGATTACTACCGGCCTGATGAATTCGGGCACTCGCGATGTGATCATCAGCATGGGCGCAACCGTCTCGACCGGCACCGGCTCGCCCAAGGCAGCGGCAACGCGCCCGCCCCACGCGCCGGCGGCATTGACGAGCACGGGAGCCTCGTATGCCTCGCCGCCCGCGTCGACGCGCCAGAGCTGACCGTCCTTGCGGATATTGGTTGCCGCAACTCCCTCGCGCACGATGGTTCCGAGCTGCTCCGCCCTGCGGCGGAAGGCGGTTGTCGTCTGTGCCGGATTGGCCGCACCGTCGCGCCGTGACACCACCCCACCTGGACATGTCTCAGCGACGGCAGGAACGAGACGACGCAACTCCTTTGCGTCGATCAGCTCTTCATGAGTAAAGCCGCGCAGGTTCAGATCAGCGACGCGGGAACGGCAGGCCTCAAGCTCCTCATCGTCTTCGGCAACAAGCACCTGACCATGACTGTCGAAGCCACAGTCGTCACCTACGAGTTCCTGGATCCCCTCCCACACGTCCATGGAGCGGATCGAGAGAGGGATCTCCGCGACATGCCGGGCCAGCTGACGCACCCCGCCGGCATTCACGCCTGAGGCATGCCGGCCAGCATAATCTTTCTCGATCAGGACGGGCCGGAGACCACGCAGACAGAGGTGCAGGGCTGTCGAACAACCGTGAATACCGCCACCGACAATGATCGCGTCTGCCCTCACGGTCATCCGCGCACCACAGCCTTCGTTGCGCTCTCGTTTTTGGGAAGAGAGGCAAGCTCCGACAGCGTGATGGGCTTCACCGGCGCGCGCAGACGATAGTACCCGATCTCCTCGGGAGCCTTGCCGCGGGCTTCGGCCATCAGCTCCGTCACCGTGAGCCCACAAAGGCGCCCCTGGCACGGACCCATGCCTGTGCGGCGATAGGCCTTGAGCTGGTTCGGACCGGTAGCGCCGATTGCCACGGAATCCAGGATGTCCTGCGCGGTGACCTCCTCGCAGCGACAAACAATCGTATCACCTCCGGGAACCCGGAACTGCTTCGACGGCCGGAACAGAATGTCGAGGAAGGTCCGCCCACGCTCAGCCTTTGCCAAGGAAGCCCTGAGGGTTTCCATGCTCGGGGCCTTTGCGCCGGCCTGCGGCCTGAGGGCCTCGACAGCGGCCCGCGCGGCGATCCGGCCCCGTTCCACAGCGGCAAGCGCACCGCCGATCCCGGCACCGTCGCCCGCGACGGCAATGCCTTCGACCGAAGTGCCGCCATTGGCGTCGAGAACGGGGGACCAGCAGAGCTGGATATCATCCCACCGGTGCTTGACCCCAGCGGACATGGCCAGATTGACGTTCGGCACAACGCCTTGATGCAGAAGCAACAGGTCCGCCGGGACACGGACATTCCGGCCTCCTGCCTCATAGGTGACGCTTTCGAGCTGGCCTTGACCAGAGGCCTCGATCTTTGTAACGCGACCCACGACCTGCACCTTGGACCGGACCTCCCGCATCATCGCGAGACCTTTGCGGAAGTAAGGCGATGTCAGAAATGCCGCCGCGTGCGGCAGGGCACGGAGATAGTTGCGGCGCTCCGTTGTGTCCAACACAAGATCGATGCGCCCGCCCATGCGCAGGATTTGCGCCGTCAGCAACCAGAAGAGAGGCCCCTGCCCCGCGACGACCGTCTTGCCATCGGGTATCAGCCCGGAGGATTTGAGCGCAGTCTGTACCGCGCCCGCAGTCATCACGCCCGGTAATGTCCAGCCGGGGATCGGGAACGGGCGTTCGAGAGCGCCCGTTGCGAGGATCACACGCTTGGCTCGGATGAACTGTGATCCGCCGCCGATCGAGATGCCGATCTCTAAGTGCCGATCGAGACTCCACACCGTCGCGCCCTGCAGAATTTCAGCGCCGCTCGCGCGCACCTCCTCGACAAGCTTCGAGCCTGCCCAGTAGTCGTCACCGAGCAAGCGCGTCTCCTTCACCGGCGTCGACGTGACGCCACGCCAGACCTGCCCGCCAGGCCCTTGGTTTTCGTCGAGTAGCAGGGTGGAAAGACCGGACTGAGCGGCCAGGCTCGCAGCCGCAAGTCCTGCGGGCCCCGCGCCGATGACGGCGACGTCGTACTCATCGCGCATTGGACGATTGTTGGTCATCGGCCGATCTCTCTCTTGCCCTTCTGGATTTCAACCTGCATGCCGGGATGCACGGGAACGAGACAGCCCTGTCGGTTACCCATCCCGTCGATGGTCACGAGACAATCGAAGCATACGCCCATCATGCAATACGGGAGGCGTGGCGCCCCGCTCACCGCCGTCTCCCTTCGCACATCGAGGCCGGATGCCAGCAAAGCGGCTGAAACCGTATCGCCTTCTCGCGCCATGACCGGGCGACCGTCGACGAAGATCTCGACCGTCTTCCTGGTGTCATCATCAAATCGCTTGAACATTCATCGTCTCCCAGGCCCTGCGTCAGCCCTATCCCTTCCGGCTCAGTAGTATCCACTGGTCCGTACGTCCGACTGCTGAAAGCGCTTGGCCGAGAACGCGCCGAGCTTGTTCTTGTCGAGCGTGCCCGCTGCCACCATCGGGGCAATTTCAAAAGCGTGATTGGAAGCAAGCGTCACGCCGGAGTGGCAGCAGGTGACGAACGCGCCGGGGCACGTCTCGGACTGGTCGTATATCGGGAACCCATCCTTCGGCATTACGCGAATGCCGGACCAGGATCGCACGACGTTCAACCGACCGAGCAGCGGGAACATACGCTGCGCCCGGTCGGCCATGACGGAACTGATCGGGAGGTTCAGGACGGTGTCGTCCAGCATGTCTTCCTTGCTGTCGCCGATCATGACCGTACCCTCGTCCGTCTGCCGAACCGTCGTAAGGGGATGGGGCAGGAAGGGCATCGTCCGTTCGGTCACGACGATCTGCCCGCGCGTGGGGCCCATGGGGGCTTCGAGCCCGACCATCGGGGCGAGCGTCTGGTTCGCATTACCTGCAGCAAGAACGATCTTCCCGGCTCGGATCTCACCCTTCGGACTCGTAAGCTGGAACTCACCCTGAACGTACTTGATGTCGGAGACAGGATGCTCCGGACGGTAATCGACTCCGAACTTCGCCATGCCCGTATGCAGCGCGCGGAACGTGCGCAGCGAGTTCACGTGTCCGTCGTAGGGGCAGAAGCTTCCGCCCGACACCTCCGGACCGATATGCGGCAGCATCTTTGCGACCTGCTCGCGGCCGAGAATTTCCATTTTGTAGTCGACAGCGCCGGGCTGGTTATGCAAGCGCTTCAGCAGCACCGAGCGCTGCTCCAGCTCCTCTTCGCCGAGCGTGAGATGAAAGCCCCCATTGCGCTGGAAGCAGACGTCGAGGCCGGTCTGGTCGCGCAGTTCGGCTGCGAGCTTCGGCCAGCTGTCCGAGGCCTGCATGGTCCAGCCGGTATAGGCTGGCATGCCGAGCCCCTTGCTCTGCACCCAGACCAAGGCGAAGTTCGCCCGCGACGCGCGCTTGGCGATGTCTCCCTCGTCGAGCACGCAGACTTTCTGGCCGATGCGGCCGAGCCCCCAGGCAATGGCTGAGCCCAGGAGGCCTCCGCCGACCACGACGACGTCGTAACTGTTACGCATTGAGCTACTCCTTACCGCCCGCGGTCGCTATGTCCGGCGAGCACCCGCTCGAGGCCGTAGAACCGATCGAGCAGGATGAGTGCGAGCATCGTAATCACGATCACGCTTGCGGAGACCGAGGTCACAAGTGGGTCGATATTGTCCTGGATGTAGAGGAACATGCGCACCGGAAGCGTCTCGACACCCGGCGCAGCGAGGAACACCGTCATGGTGACCTCATCGAACGACTGAATGAAGGCGAGCGCCCAGCCACTCACAACTCCGGGGAGGATGAGCGGGAGGGTCACCCGGCGGAACAGCGTCCAGTTGTTGGCACCGAGAGACACGGCCGCCATTTCGACCGAGCGGTCCATGCCCGTTGCAGCGGCCAGGGTCAGGCGCAGAGCGAACGGGAACACCACGACGACGTGGGCGATGAGAAGGGCCGTGAAGGTGCCGCTAAGCCCCATCTGAGTAAAGAAGCGCAGGAACGCGATGCCGAGCACGACGTGCGGGATCATCAGCGGAGACAGAAACAGGGCCGACAATGCCTCGCGACCACGAAACTGATGGCGCGCGATTGCAAGAGCCGCAGGCACTGCGAACAGGAGCGCGACGACGGAGGAGACCGCGCCGATCCACAGGCTGACCCAGAAGGCGTTGATGAACTCAGGGTAAGCGGCGATCGTACGGAACCACCGGAGCGAGAAACCGTTCGTGGGCAGGGACAGGTAGCCTTCTGGCGTGAAAGCGACAAGGCAGACCACAACGATCGGCGCAAGCATGAAGATCACGAAGAGGCTGTGGAAAATTAGAGCGACAGGAYCATTGCGACTCATCGGAACACCTCCGAATAGCGCCGCTCGATGATCGCGTTGCTGCCGACGATGATGAGCACGAGCGCAACGAGGAGGAGCACAGCCACGGCTGCGCCAAGCGGCCAGTTGAGCGTGTTGAGGAACTCGTCATAGGCGAGCGTGGCCGCAACTTTGAGACGCCGGCCGCCGATGATCGATGGGGTTGCGAAAGCGCTTGCGGAGAGCGCAAACACGATGATCCCGCCGGAAAGCACGCCCGGCATGATCTGCGGCAGGATGATCCGGCGCATGATCGTGATTTGCCCGGCACCGAGCGAGAGCGCTGCATTCTCGATCTGGGGATCGACCCGCTGCAATGCGGCCCACACCGACAGAACCATGAATGGCATCATAACATGGGCGAKCGCGACGACGACTCCGGTTTCCGTAAACATGAACGGAATGGGGGAGCCGATCAGCCCAATCGACATCAAGGCCTTGTTGACGACCCCGTTGCTCCCACCGAAGAGCAAGGCCCATCCGAGCGTGYGCGCAACAACCGAAATGAGGAGCGGCCCGAGGATGATGAGCAGGAATAAACCTTTCCAGGGCGCGCGCATACGGTTCAGGATGTAGGCTTCGGGCGCGCCAAGAATGGCAGCCGCGAGGGTCGCCAGCGCCGCGACCCGGAAAGTCCGGGCGAACATTTCATAGAAGTACGGGTCCGACCAGATCTCCTGCCAGTTCTTGAGGGTGATCACGAACTGGATGCCTGTGTACTGTCCCCAGTTGTGGAATGAGAGCAGAACCGTCATGGCGAGTGGTACGATCACGACGGCAATGAAGAGAATGAGCGCTGGCAGCAGCAGCGGCCACGGCGCCCGTGCGCCGGAGCGCTCCTCCTTGGCAGGYGCGCGAGCAGGCGGTTCCTGTACCGTTGTCATGGAGGCGGAAGTGCTCATCTAACCCCTCCTCGCGGACGGATCACGATGTCCTCGGAGCGCCAGACGAGGCGAACGTTCTCGCCCTCGGCTGGTTGCGCCTCACCTGTGTTCTGGCGCACGACGATCGCTGGGCCGCACTCGGTTTCACACTGGAACAGCCAGTGATTTCCCTGAAAGATGCGGTTCGTGATCCGGGCCTTGAGTCCGCTGTCGGATTCGCTACCGAAGCCGACCTTCTCCGGACGTACAGTGACGGTCACAGGGCCGGAAACCCCAGCGGGCGCCGGCCATTGACAGGAGCCGGCGACGAGACGCGGCGATGCGGCACGCCGGTCGATCTCTCCCGGAAATTCGTTGGTCTTACCGAGGAACTGAGAAACGAACGCAGAGGCCGGCCTCTCATATGCCTCGTGTGGCGTGGCGATCTGCTCGATACGGCCCTTGCTCATCACGACGATGCGATCCGAGAGCGCCATGGCTTCGGTCTGATCGTGCGTCACCAGAACGGTGGTGGTGCCGATGCTGCGCTGGATTTGACGGAGCTCGATCTGCATGTCCTCGCGCAGTTTCGCATCGAGGTTGGAGAGAGGCTCATCGAGCAGGAGCACATCTGGTTTGATGACAAGGGCACGCGCCAGGGCAACGCGCTGCTGCTGTCCACCGGACATGCGGCGTGGATGACGATCCGCGTATCCAGCGAGCCCAACCATTGCCAGTACATCACGCACGCGCACCTCACGCTCGGCTCGCGGAACGCCCCGCATCTCGAGCCCGAAGGCGATGTTCTCCGCAGCGGTCATGTGGGGGAACAAAGCATAACTCTGGAACACGATGCCGAGGCCGCGCTTTGCGGGCTTCACGCTCACAAGGTCGCGCCCGTTCAGGTTGATGGCTCCTGCAGACGGATCCACGAAGCCGGCAATCATCTGCAGCGTCGTGGTCTTGCCGCAGCCCGATGGCCCGAGCAGCGAGATGAATTCACCCTTGGCAACGGTGAGGGATACGTCTTCGACGGCCACATGATCGCCGAAGCGTTTGCAGACACGGTTGAGTTCGAGAAAGGACATGCGCTCGGTCAGATCCTCTGGAGTAGAAGGGAAGTCCGGCCCCGATTGTGGGCGAGGCCGGACAGCAAGTCTGGCGCTCTGCGTATCAGCGCTCAACCTCACGGTTCCAACGCTTCGTCCATTCCTCGCGCTTGGTATTGATCGCCATCCAATCGGGATTGTAGAGCTTGGTAGCGCGCTCGCCGATCGGCGCCATCTTGGCCAACTCCGCCGGCACCTCAACCTTCTTGTTAACAGGGCTGTAGCCGTAATCTTTGAGTAAGGTGAGCTGAATCTTCGGCTCGAGCATCGCTTTGACGAACTCGGAGGCGATTGGAGAGGCATTCGCCTTCTCAACCGGGCAGGCCGTAACGAGCAGCGTTACCGCTCCCTCTTTTGGATAGACGAACTCAACCGGGAACCCAGTATTGGCGAAGGCCTGTGCGCGAGCCGTGCCCCATACGGCGAGGGCAGCCTGTCCAGACTGGAAGAGCTCCGTCATCTTGCCCGGTGACGGCTCGTAAACGAGCACGTTTGGATTGACGTCCTTCTTCATGATCTCGAAGCCAGGCTCGATGTTCTTTTCACCGCCGCCGTTCATCTTCGCGAACATTAGGAGCGTGTAAAGTCCATAGCTGTTGTTAATCGGCGGGATAACAAGCAGGCCCTTGTACTTGGGATCCTTGAGATCGTTCCACGAGGTCGGCGCGGTCCAGCCCTTCTCTTCGAAGAACTTTTTGTTGTACATCAGGCCCGTCGCAACGATGCCGATTGCAACGGCACGATCGTCCTTAAAACGCGCAGCATCATAGAGATCGCCAGTCTGCAGCTGGTTGATCTTCCCGCAGAAACCCAGCTCGACTGCCTGGTACATCGGGCCGTCGTCAACGATAGCGACGTCGATCTGCTGATTGCCCTTCTGCGCCTGCAGCTTGGCCAGAGTGTCGGTCGAATTGCCGGCAATGTACTCGACTTTGACGCCGTGCTTCTTCTCGAACTCTGGGATGACTTCATCGCGCATGGTCTTTTCAAACGACCCGCCATATCCCGCCACATAGAAAGTTTTCTGCTGTGCAGCCACGGGAGCGGCGGACATGGYGAGCGCAGCAAGGCTCACTGCGGTAAACAAGCCGGAAATCTTCATGTAATTCTGTTCCTCTTCTTTCGATCGCCAGTAAACTGACGAAGATGTCCCTCTTATTAGTCCGCCGACGAGCAGCGACGGTGACCAACGATCCCAAGTCGTATATTGATCGTCAAATGCATAATGGCATCATCTTCATGCCTGAATGTTATGAAGGGAGGCAGCGTGGCTGCAATCAATCTGAGGCAGGTAGAGGCGTTTCGAGCGGTCATGCTCTCAGGCAGCGTGACCGCTGCGGCCAGCATGATGGGGATCACCCAACCGGCGGTGAGTCGCCTGCTCCGTGATCTTCAGTCACTTTTGAAAATGCCCCTGTTCGAAAAACGGGGCACCGGCCTCGTGCCGACCGCCGCAGCGACCGCCCTCTACGCCGAAGTCGAGCGCTCGTTCTCCGGTCTCGACCGCATCTCCGCTGCGGCGGAGGAAATCCGAACACGACGTACCGGGATGCTGCGCGTCGCCGCCCTGCCGGCGTTGGCCAACGGCTTCATGCCGCGCTTCGCCGGCCATTTTCTCAGGGACAGGCCCAACCTCAGCTTCACCCTCTTTGGCGTGATTTCGCCACTCGTGATCGATTGGGTGCTGAACCTCCAGTGCGACCTCGGCTTCGCAGAGGCGCCGATGGCGCATGCAGGACTTCCCACCATCCGCATGCCGACGCTGCCGCGTGTTGCCATACTCCCGGAAGGACATCATCTTTGCGTCAAGTCGGTGCTGCGTCCCCGCGATTTCGAGGGCGAAACATTCATTTCGCTGACGCCAGGCAGCAGCAGCAGACACTTGATCGACAGCGTTTTTGCCAAGCACGGCATCTCACGCGTTCTTCGGATCGAGACGACACTGTCGGAAATCATGTGCGGCATGGTTTCATCAGGACTCGGTATCTCTATCTGCGATCCTTTCACGGCCGCAGAATTTGCGTCGCGCGGCGTCGTCTCCCGTCCCTTCATACCGCGCATCGAATTCGAGTTTGCGGCAGTCTTCCCGCCGCAGCGTCGTCCTTCGCCTGTTGCAGAAGAATTCGTCGAAGCGTTCTCGGAACACGTGCGAGCCATGGAAACGTCAATCCGCTCTGCCACGCCGAAAGCAGTGCGGA
>NZ_JBFUMH010000138.1:0-13678 GCF_054049475.1 Microvirga sp. P5_D2
ACGTGAGAGAGGTGGCTATCTGAGACTCGTCGCCTTCACCCACCAATCGGGATGCGCCCGCCGGATGGATTTCACTGCTTCAGCTGCGGCCGTGCAATCGTCGTACAATCCGAAAACCGTCGCGCCCGATCCCGACATCCGCGCAAGACGGCAGCCTTGCATCGTTCTCATCAAGCCGATGACATCTCCGATCACCGGCTGAAGTGTGAGAGCAGGCGCTTCGAGATCGTTACGGGCCGCATTCAAGCTGTCGAAGAGAGCTGACATAGGACCAGCGTGAACAATCGGATGCATGCCGCCATTCAAACTTTGTCCCGGCTGCAACCCGAGCGCCTTGAACACGGCGGGCGTCTCGACCGGCATGCGCGGGTTGACCAGCACGGAAAACAGACGCGGTATCGCAAGAGCGGGTCCAAGCTCCTCCCCTGCCCCGCGCATCATGCGGGCCCTCGGCTCAAGGCAAACCGGCACATCCGCGCCCGTCAGCCTTGCGGCTTCCACCACCGCAGGATCGGACAGGGACAATCCGTTGAGCCGCGCGAGCAGCCTCAACGCAGCGGCGGCGTCGGATGAGCCGCCGCCGATTCCAGCCGCCACCGGCAGACGCTTCGTGAGATGGAAGGCGCCGGCCTTCAGGCCGGGAACACGCTCGGCCAGAAGCCTTGCGGCTTTCAGCACAAGATTGTCGGCGTCGTTCCCCACCAGCGGCGCGGTCGGGCCCTGCACATGGAGGGTGAGGCCAGACCCCGGTTCGAGCCGCAGATCGTCGCCCGTGYCGGCAAAGGCCACGAGGCTTTCCAGGGCATGATAGCCATCCGCCCGCCGTCCAAGGACGTGGAGCGTCAGGTTGATCTTGGCGGGAGCGCGCGTGGCGAGAGGCGGAGACATGGTTCTTCCATGCCCGAGAGATGGGGCGATGGGAAGAGTAGCCCAGGAATGAGATGTCGAAGGAGACTCGGCCCAACTCCACCACCCTCATCCTAGGGCAGTGGTGATGGGCTAGAGAAAAAGAAATGGCCGGGGCGAGCCCGGCCATGACCTAATGCTGATGATGAACTGACCTAGCCGCCGTTCTGAGCCGGTGCCGGCGCCGGTGCGGGCGGTGCGTTCTCGGCGGCGGCGGGCTTAGGGTCCTCTTCGAGGCCGTTATCAATTTTCTTGAGGATCTTCACGAGGTCCTCGTGCTCCGGGTCCGAGTTCTTGGCGTGGTCCCATTGGAACTTGGCCTCGAGCTTGCGGCCGATCTTCCAATAGGCGTCGCCCAGGTGGTCGTTGATCGTCGGATCGCCGGCCTTGAGCTCCACGGCCTTTTCGAGCTCGCGCACGGCCTCCTCGTAGCGGCCCATGCGGTAATAGGCCCAACCGAGGGAATCGATGATCATGCCATCGCGGGGGGCAAGTTCCACCGCGCGCTGCAGCATCTTGAAGGCGTCGTCGATGTTGATGTTCTGGTCCACCCAAGAATAGGCGAGATAGTTCATCACCTGAGCCTGAGCGGCCGGAAGGCCCTCGGGCACGAGTTCCATCGCCTTCTTGAGATCGGCCTCGGCCTTGTCCCACTGCTTTGAGCGCTCATAGGACGTGCCGCGGTAGAAATAGAGGATCCAGTGGCCGCGCTGAGGCGTGCCCACGAGTTGGATGGCCTTGTCGTAGGTCTCGGCGGCTTCCGCGAACTTCTTGCGCGAGCGCTGCACGTTGCCGAGCGCCATGACCACCTCGACATCCTCCGGGCGCTCCTTCATGAGCTTTTCCAGATGACTGACGGCATCCTCGCCGCGCCCCATCAGCTCGAAATTCTGGCCGATGGCGATGTCCGCGTTGGCGCGTACCGGTGCAGCCTTGGGAACGCGCTCGAAGATGGCGTTGGCCTGATCGTACTGCTTGAGACGCTCATACACGTCACCGAGGGTGACGAGGGCGAGCGGATGATCCGGCTCCAGATCGAGGCCGAGGCGCAGATAGATGATGGCGGTCAGCTCGTCGCCCTGGGTGTTGCCGACCACGCCGAGGCCATAGAGCAGCTCGGCTGCGCCCTGCTGAGCGGTGGTGACGAGGGGGTTAAGGGGCTTGCCCTCCTCAAGCGCCTTCAAGGCAGCCATGACGATGGGGTGGCGCGGAGCCATTTCATCAAAGGCCTTGTAGACCTTGATGGCCTCGTCCTTGCGGCCGCGCTTGGCCAGGAATCGGCCATAGGCATCGACCACCTGAAGGGTGTTGCGCTCGCCCTCATAGGCGGCCTTGAAGCGCTTCTCGGCCTCGTTGGCATTGCCGACCACATCGGCGATCAGGGCCGCGTGATATTCCCGGAACTGGTTGAAGGCGCGCTCATTCTTGAGCTTGTCGACGGTCGCGAGCGCCTGCTTGCCATCCTTCGCGCCCGCATAGGCCCAGGCGGTCAGAAGCGTGGCGGTCAGGTCCGCCTGTCGGCCACGGGTGCCCCGCGCCAGGCGCGAACGGGCATCAGCATATTTCTGATTCTTCAGCGCCCGCACGCCGAGGGCGAACTGGGCCAGATTGTTGGAACCGTCGCGGGCCGAAAGACGCTCCGCCGCCCGATAGGCCTCGGGCATGGCCCCGCTGGCGAGGAAGGCCACGAAGCCCCGTTCCAGAAGCTCCGGATTGCTCGGATCCTCGGCAATCGCCTCGCGGAAGAAGACCGAGGCGGCCTCCGTATCCTTGGCGGACCCCGCCACATAGGCCGAAAGGAAGTTGCCTTCCAGGCTCTCGGCGGGCCTCAAGGTCTCATTCGGGTCGGTATTGATCGCCCAGGCAGGCGCCACTAGCAGGCTAGCGGCCGTCAACACGAGCACAGGCAGGCCTTTGCGGGCCGAAGGCAATTTGAATGTGGGCACGAAGCGCGGCTCCAATATCGCGACATCTCAGGACTTTAGCGGAGATGTGCGCCAAATCAGGCCGGAGAATGGCGGTTCCCTCTCCCCTCGGCAAGGGGACAATTGACGCTGGGGGCGTAAAAGCCTCGTGAGKGGATGAGGAAGGACCGGAAATATTGAAACGTCATCCCGGGTCGCCTTCGGCGTCCGGGATGACCGCCAAGGGCTATGGCCCTCACATATTTACGTAATTCGGCCCGCCACCGCCCTCGGGCGTGACCCAGTTGATGTTCTGGTTCGGGTCCTTGATATCGCAGGTCTTGCAGTGGACGCAGTTCTGCGCGTTGATCTGGTAACGCGCACCGCCCTCGCCTTCCACCCACTCATAAACACCTGCCGGGCAATAACGCTGCGAAGGACCGCCGAACACATCGTGCTCGGATGCCTTCTGTAGGCCCATGTCCTTGACCTTCAGGTGGACCGGCTGGTCCTCCTCGTGGTTGGTGTTGGACAGGAAGACCGAGGACAGCTTGTCGAAGGTCAGCACGCCGTCGGGGCGGTCGTACTTGATCGGCTTCACCTGGTCGAGCGGCAGCAGGCATTCATGGTCCGGCTTGCCATGGCTCATGGTGCCGAAGGGCGACCAGCCGAACAATTCGGTGAGCCACATGTCGAGACCGCCCAGCGCCACGCCGATGGCGGTGCCGTATCTGGACCAGAGCGGCTTCACGTTGCGCACGCGCTTGAGATCGTAGCCGATGGGCGAGGCGCGCCAGGATTCCTCGTAAGCCGCAACCTCGTCATGGGCCCGGCCCGCTTGCAGCGCCGAGAACACATGGTCGGCGCAGAGCATGCCCGACAGGATGGCGTTGTGGCTGCCCTTGATGCGCGGCACGTTCACGAAGCCCGCCGAATCACCCACGAGGCAACCGCCGGGGAATGAGAGGCGCGGCACCGATTGCCAGCCGCCCTCCATGATGGCGCGCGCGCCGTAGCCGATGCGTTTGCCGCCCTCGAACACGTCGCGCACCATCGGGTGCGTCTTGAAACGCTGGAACTCGTCGAAGGGCGACAGTGTCGGGTTCTTGTAGTTCAGGTGCACCACGAAGCCGACGGACACGAGATTGTCGTCGAAGTGGTAGAGCCAGGAGCCGCCGCCGGAATTGTTCGGCAGCGGCCAACCCATGGAATGGCGCACGAGGCCGGCCTGGAACTTCTCCGGCTTGATCTGCCAGATTTCCTTGATGCCGATGCCGTATTTCTGATGGTCGCGGCCGGCGTTCAGCCCGAAGCGCTCGACCATCTGCTTGGTGAGCGAGCCGCGCGCGCCCTCGCCGAAGATCGTGTACTTGGCGCGCAGCTCCATGCCGCGGGTGAAGTTGGCATTGGGCTCGCCGTCGCGGCTGATGCCCATGTCGCCGGTGGCGATACCCACCACCTTGCCGTCCTCGACCAGCACTTCCGAGGCCGGGAAGCCGGGATAAATCTCGACGCCGAGCTCCTCCGCCTTGCGGCCGAGATAGCGGGCGACATTGCCGAGCGATCCGACGAAGTTGCCGTGGTTGTTCATGAGCTTGGGCATGAACACGTTGGGCATGCGCACGCCGCCGGCATGGCCCAGATACATGAACTCGTCTGCGGTCACTTCGGTCTTGAGCGGCCGGTCGGGATCGGTGCGCCACTCAGGGAGAAGGCCGTCGAGGCCGATGGGGTCGATCACAGCGCCGGAGAGGATGTGAGCTCCGACCTCGGAGCCCTTCTCGACCACGACGACGGAGATATCCGCCCCCGCCTCCGCCGCCTGCTGTTTGAGCCGAATGGCGGTTGCCAGGCCCGCAGGGCCCGCGCCCACGACGACAACATCGAACTCCATCGACTCACGGGCGGGCAGATCGGCCATCGGGTTCCTCCTCCTACGCAACTTCGAAGTTTCTGAAACAGATAGTTTATATATGAACTATCCGTCCGCCTTCTCAAGTGCAGCTAAACTGAAAAGCTTTCCTAGAAGCTTTCCTAACTGCAATGCTGCCATGCGGGAAGTTCTGTTTCTGCATAGGGTCATGCGTCAGCTCAATTACCCAATGCCAAGTGTTCCATCGTATTCCGCACCATGGAAAAACCTGCGATTATTGCGGTGACTCGACCATCGTGAGTTGTTGCGATTACGTGGAGCGCGTAAAATAGCTCCATGCAGGATCACTCCTCCGATCACGAGGCGTTCTACACGCTCTTCGACACGCCCATCGGCTTCTGCGGCCTCGCTTGGAACGGTCGTGGCGTTGTCGGCGTGCAATTGCCGGAGGATGACGCATCGAGGACGCGCAGCCGGATCGCGAAGCGTTTTCCGGAAAGCTCGGAGACCCTGCCACCGCCTCATATCCAGACAATCATTGCGGAGGTGATCGCCCTGCTGAAGGGCGAAGCGCGCGATCTGTCCACTGTTCCACTTGATATGAATGGCGAGCCTGAGCTTCACCGCCGTGTCTACGAGGTTGCCCGCGGCATCCCGCCCGGCAGGGTGCTGACCTACGGTGAGATTGGGTCCCGGCTCGGCATCGATGACGCCCGGTTGATCGGACAGGCCCTCGGGCGCAATCCGTTCGCCATCATCGTCCCCTGCCACCGGGTCGTCGCGGCGAACGGCAAGCTCGGTGGCTTCTCGGCGAATGGCGGCGGCATGACGAAGCGCCGCCTCCTCGCCATCGAAGGCGCCAAGCGCGACGAGAGCCCGACGCTTTTCGACCTGATTTCGTAAGCGCAGGACCGGCTTCCGCGCAGTCGATGGTTTCTCTTGGTTTCTTGTAGGCCTGAGTTGTTCATCAGTCCCGAAATGCTTACATACATCCTATGCAGGATCTCCCCACCGACCGCGATGCCCTTCAGGCACTGCTCGACTTCCATGTCGAGGCGGGTGTGGACCTTGCGCTCGACGAGACGCCGCATAACCGTTTCGCGGAGCCGAAGGCCGAGCCCGCCCAGGCAAAGACCGGCGCTCCGCAACGCGAAGCACCGCGCGGCGCGTCCTCTCCGGCCTCCTCGCCCCCACCCCGCGCCTTGCCCAAGGTTGCCGCCGCCGCGCCTGATGAAGTGGCGAGCCTTGCCCGCGAGCAGGCGCGCCATGCGCAATCGCTTGAGGAGCTTGAGGCGATCCTGGCCGGCTTCGAAGGCTGCACCCTGAAGTTTTCTGCGAAAAACCTCGCCTTTGCCGACGGCAACCCGGAAGGCCGCGTGATGCTGGTGGGCGAGGCCCCCGGTGCCGACGAGGACCGGATCGGCAAGCCCTTCATGGGCCGCTCCGGCCAGTTGCTCGACCGGATGCTGGCGACCATTGGCCTCGATCGCACCCAGATCTATGTGGCGAACATCGTGCCCTGGCGTCCGCCGGGCAACCGTACGCCGACGCCGCAGGAAATCGCCATCTGCAAGCCGTTCATCGCGCGGCAGATCGAGCTTGCCTCGCCTGAATTCCTGCTCTGCCTCGGCGGCCCCGCCGCGCAGAACCTGCTTGGCTTGAAGGAGGGAATCCTTCGCACCCGTGGCCGCTGGCTGACCTACAAGGCCGAGGATGGCCGCGAGATCCGCGCCCTGCCCACGCTGCACCCGGCCTATCTCCTGCGCCAGCCGCTGCAGAAGCGACTCGGCTGGCGGGATTTCCAAGCCCTCCGGCGCGCGCTAGACGGTAAGGAATAAAGGAGCGCCTCCAGGGCGTTCGGAACCGGTTCATATGCTCACGCCTTAAGAAGCTGCGCACTATGAGTGTGGTTGATTGCAGGTGGATCATGCGCTGGGAAGATTTTCGAACCTCGTCCAATGTGGAAGACCGTCGCGGCATGGGCATGGGCGGCGCAGGCGGCCTTGGCATCGGCGCCATGGTCGTGCTCGGCCTCATCGGCTGGGCGCTGGGCATCGATCCGCGCATCCTGATCGGCGGCGCCGAGATGATCGCGGGCGGCGGCTCCGGATATCAACAGCAGCAGGGACAACAGGGTACGCCGCAGGATGAGGCGGGCCGCTTCGCCGCCGCGATCCTCGGCAACACCGAGGATGTCTGGAAGCAGGTTCTGCCGCAGCAGGCGAACCGGCAATACCAGGAGCCGAAGCTCGTGCTGTTCTCGGGCGCGACGCGCTCCGGCTGCGGCGGTGCGCAATCGGCCATGGGGCCGTTCTACTGCCCCCTCGATCAGACCGTTTACATCGACCTGTCCTTCTTCCAGGAAATGCAGCAGCGCTTCCGCGCAGGCGGCGATTTCGCCTATGCCTATGTGCTTGCGCACGAAGTCGGTCACCATGTGGAAAACCAGCTCGGCATTCTGCCGCGCGTTCAGCAGCGCCAGCAGGAAGTGGGCGAGACCGAGCGCAACCAGCTCTCCGTCCGCGTGGAGCTGATGGCCGATTGCCTCGCCGGCGTCTGGGCGAACCATTCCAACCAGCGTTGGAAATCCCTGGAGCGGGGCGACATCGAACAAGCGATCCGCGCGGCGGAGGCTATCGGCGACGACCGCTTGCAGAAACAGGGCCAGGGCCGCGTGGTGCCGGATTCCTTTACGCACGGCTCATCCGAACAGCGCGTTCGCTGGCTCACCACAGGCTTGCAGAGCGGGCAGATCCAAGCGTGCGATACGTTCAGGGCGAGCAAGCTTTAAGACATCGCAATTCTCAACGTCATGGCCGGGCTTGTCCCGGCCATCCATGTCTTAGGGACCGCCGCAGACAAAGGCGTGGATACCCGGCACGAGGCCGGGTATGACGATAGAACGAACGCTTTCATGTAAGCTCAATAAGATCATGCCCGATATCGACGAAACGCTGACCTTCATCCCCCTCACCATCGCCGTGCTCACCGTGTCCGACACGCGCTCGCTCGATGAGGACAAGTCCGGTTCGACGCTGGCCGAGCGGCTCACGAAAGCAGGGCATCGTCTCGGTGATCGCGCCATCGTTCCCGACGATGTCGATGCGATCAGGGCCAAGGTGAAAGGCTGGATCGACGATGCTTCCATCGATGTGATCATCACCACGGGCGGCACGGGCTTCACCGGACGCGATGTCACGCCGGAAGCCATCGAGCCTCTGTTCGAGAAACGGATGGACGGTTTCTCCGCCGTGTTTCACCGCATCTCCTACGATAAGATCGGCACGTCCACGATCCAGTCGCGCGCGACGGCGGGCGTTGCAAATGCAACCTACATCTTCGTGCTACCGGGCTCACCCGGCGCCTGCAAGGATGCGTGGGACGGCATTCTGGAAGCACAGCTCGACTATCGCCACCAGCCGTGCAACTTCGTCGAGATCATGCCGCGCCTCGACGAGCATCTGAAGCGCGGGAAGCAAGGCTGATCGCGCTTATCCGAAAACAGGATCCCGCTCGATCGAAGCCGACAGCTGCACGGGCACGCGGGCCTTGATCTCGTTCATCAACACGCGGCGGTGCACGAGATCGCCGGCGCGGACGGACGAGCCTGCCAGCAGCGCAGCAAGTTTGCTCATCAGCCCCGCGCGCTGACGGCGCATGCGGGCGAGGCCCTGCTCGGGCTTTGCAAGACCGACGAAGCGGTCGAGCACGCGGATCCATCCCTCCTGCAGGATATCGCCGTCATCGAGGCACAGAAGCCACTCGCGGCGAGCGACTGCTACACCATCCGCCCAGGCATCGCCCTCGACGAGGCTCGCGCCGGCGGCATCGGCCACCTGCACGAGGATATCGTCCTGCTTGTCGGCAAGGATCACCGCATCGCCGATCAGCCCGGCGGCAACGGCGGGAACGAGAGCGCTCAAGGTGGCGGCCAGGGCCTCGGGCCCATGAGTCACGCGGACGACGACGGTAATCATTCGGGAACTATAGCAATTTCATCGAGATCCGCAGCCCTCAAGACGACTTGATTTTGTTCCTTTTTTGTTCTTTGTTCTCATTACGTTCCGTTGCCAGATTCGCTTGAGGCCGCCATGACCGTTCGTGCCAAGGACAATGCCCGCGTCCCCTTCCGCTCCCGGCCTGCCCCGCGCACGCCGCTGGAGGCGGCCGAGGCCGCGCGCAAGCGCATGGACGATCCGGCCTATCGCGTCGAGGTGGAGCGCCGCCGTGGGCGCGGAGCCTCCGCCAACCCGAGCGGCCGCTACGAGCCCGCGCAGCGGGAGGCTTTCGACGACGGCTGGGACATCGAGGAGGATCTGCCGCCCCTGCCCACCGAAGTGATCGTCGAGAAGCCGCGCACGATCATCACCACGAACGATTCGCCCGACATTCTCTTTGAGAAGTCGATCAATCCGTATCGCGGTTGCGAGCATGGCTGTTCTTATTGCTTCGCGCGGCCGACCCATGCCTTCCAGGGATTGTCGTCGGGCCTCGACTTCGAGACCAAGATTTTCGCCAAGCCCAACGCGGCAGAGCTTCTGGAGAAGGAGCTGCGGGCGCCAGGCTACGTGCCCACCACCATCGCGCTCGGTGCGAACACGGACCCGTATCAGCCGGTGGAGCGGAAGTTCCGCATCACGCGCTCCATCCTGGAGGTGCTCAACCGCGCGAACCATCCCGTCGGCATCGTGACGAAGTCGGCGCTCGTCACCCGCGACATCGATATCCTGAAGCAGATGGCAGACAAGAATCTGGTCAAAGTCGCGATCTCGATCACGACGCTCGATCCCAAGCTCGCCCGCCGCATGGAGCCCCGCRCCGCCGCACCCGCGAAACGGCTGGAGACGGTGCGCAAGCTCACCGAGGCCGGCATTCCGGTGACCGTGCTCGTCGCCCCCATCATCCCGGCGATCAACGACCACGAGATCGAGGCGATCCTGAAGGCCTCCCAGCTCGCAGGCGCCGGCGAAGCAGGCTATGTGCTGCTGCGCCTGCCTCACGATCTCAAGGAGCTGATGCGCGACTGGCTGGCCGAGCATTACCCCGACAAGCTCAAGCACGTGTTCACGCTGCTGCAGGAAGCGCGTGGCGGCAAGGATTACGCTGCCGAATGGAGCACCCGCCAATCCGGCGTCGGCCCCTACGCCTGGATGATCGGCCGCCGCTTCGAAACGGCGGCAGAACGGCTCGGCCTGAACAAGCGAAACCTGTCCCTGCGCAAGGATCTGTTCAAGGCCCCTGCGAAGGAGACAGGGCAGATGAGCTTGTTTTGAGAGGAGACGTGTCATCCCGGGCGAAGCGCAGCGAAGATCCGGGATCGTAGGACGAGTATGGCGCAGGACATAGTGATGCAGATGGGATGACAAGCGGCCTCTTCGCCGCTTTGATCCCTCGCATGACCGCACCGATTCGCATCCCGAAACCCGGCCTCGGCCTCGACCGCGAGCTTTCCGCCCGAGCCGCCGGCTACACTTGCATCGCGGGGCTCGATGAGGTGGGGCGTGGGCCGCTGGCTGGCCCTGTTGTTTCAGCGGCGGTCGTGCTCAATCTCACCAACGTTCCGCAGGGCCTCGCCGATTCGAAAGCCCTGAGCGCACAAAAGCGCGAAACCCTCTTCGCCGAGATCCTGGCCACTTCACATGTGGGCATCGCCTCTGTCTCCCATGCGGAGATCGACACCATCAATATCCGGCAGGCCTCCCTGCTCGCCATGTGCCGGGCGCTCGCGGCCTTGCCCTGCAAGCCTGACATGGCTTTCGTGGACGGTAACGACCCGCCGCGCCTGCCCTGTGCCACGGAAGCAGTCATCAAGGGTGATTCGAGCATCGCCTCGATCGCGGCGGCCTCCATCGTCGCAAAGGTAGTGCGCGACCGGATGATGGCGCGACTCAGCGAGACCTATCCGGGCTATGGATTCGCGAGCAATGCGGGCTACAGCACGAAAACCCATCTCACGGTGCTCGCGAGCGACGGTCCCTGCCCCTATCACCGGCTGAGTTTTTCGCCGTTGCGCCAAGGGTTACTGGATCTGTAACCCTGCTTAACGCCCGTTAACTCTAAAACCCCAATACTTTCAATAAGTCGGCAAGTTTTGCCGACCCAAAATAGGACGCATTTTTTCTGCGCGATAAACGCGTTCTTTACCCTAACGGACGATGATCCTGAGTGTCAGTTGCGTAATCGGTGATCACCCATGGGTACCTCGCGTACCGGGGCTGCCGGCGCCGCCTCCCGGATTAGTGTCTCGCGTACCGGGCGGTCTGCGCCGGCTCCTCGGACGGGGCGTCAAACGCCCCTCTCCGTCCTGCCGAAGTCTCTTCCTCTCAATGAGATCCTTCTCGGCGATTGCATCGCCAATCTCGAGAAGCTTCCGCCTGAGAGCGTGGACGTGGTCTTCGCGGATCCTCCGTACAATCTCCAGCTCGAACAGGCGCTCACGCGCCCGGACCAGAGCCTCGTCGATGCCGTCGACGACGACTGGGACAAGTTCGCGAGCTTTGCCGAATACGACGCCTTCACCCGCGCTTGGCTCTCTGCCGTGCGCCGCGTGATGAAGAAGAGCGCGACGCTCTGGGTCATCGGCTCCTATCACAACATTTTCCGTGTTGGCGCGGCCCTGCAGGATCTCGATTTCTGGATCCTCAACGACATCGTATGGCGCAAGGCCAACCCGATGCCGAATTTCAAGGGCCGCCGCTTCACCAACGCTCACGAGACCATGATCTGGGCCTCCAGAGGTTCGGATTCGAAGGGCTACACCTTCCATTACGATGCGCTGAAAGCCGGCAACGAAGACGTGCAGATGCGCTCGGACTGGTTCATCCCCATCTGCACGGGCGATGAGCGCCTGAAGGATGAGAACGGCCGCAAGGTTCATCCGACTCAGAAGCCCGAGTCGCTGCTGGCCCGCGTGCTGCTGTCGTCGTCGAACCCCGGCGATGTGGTGCTCGATCCCTTCTTCGGTTCCGGCACCACCGGCGCCGTCGCCAAGATGCTGGGCCGCAACTTCATCGGCCTCGAGCGCGATCCGACTTATGCGAAGGCAGCCCGCGCGCGCATCGATGCGGTTCAACAGCTCTCCGATGTGTCGATTGCCGCCCCGCCGGAAAAGCGCACGGAAGTGCGCGTGCCGTTCCTGTCCATCATCGAGGGTGGCTATGTGAAGGCCGGCGAGACGCTGGTGGATGTGCGCGGCCGATACAAGGCCGTGGTGCGCGCCGACGGCACGCTATCTCTCGGCCCTATCGTCGGCTCGATCCACAAGGTCGGCGCCCTCGTGCAGGGCTTGCCCTCCTGCAACGGCTGGACCTTCTGGCACGCCGAGCGCAAGGAAGGCCTCGTCTGCATCGACGAGTTCCGCACCAAGGTTCGGGCGGACATGGCGGCCTGAACGCAAAAGCGTTTCAATATATAACGTTAAAAGGGTCAGCTTAGTGCTGGCCCTTTTCGTTTCCCGCACTAACCTTTCGTCACATAGGCGTCACCCAAGACCGCTAGCGCGGGGTCAGCCTTGTCAATCGAGAGGGACTGACCCGTGTCCATGAAACGCATTCTTCTACCCGTGCTTGCCGCTCTCCTGCCCGCCGTCGCGCAGGCCCAGGGAGCCACCGGCAACTTGGTGCTCTATACGAGCCAGCCGAACACCGATGCGCAGCAGACCATCGATGCGTTCAAGGCTAAGAACCCGGGCGTCAACATCACTTTCGTCCGTGACGGGACCCCGAAGATTCTCGCCAAGCTCGGCGCTGAGATCGAAGCGGGCCAGCCCCAGGCCGATGTGCTGCTGATCGCCGACAGCGTGACGATGGAAGGCCTCAAGAAGGATGACCGACTCCTCGCGCACGAGAAGGCCGACATTTCCGCCTATCCCGCAGGCACCCACGATGCCCAAAAATTCTGGTTCGCCACCAAGCTCATCACCACCGGCATCGCCTACAACACGAAGGCCACGTTCAAGCCGACATCGTGGCTCGATTTGACGAAGCCCGAGGTCAAGGGACAGCTCGTCATGCCGAGTCCGCTCACCTCCGGCGCCGCGCTCATCCATGCGGCGACATTGACCGGCAACATCGAAGGCGGCTGGAAATACTACGAGGACTTGAAGGCGAACGATGCCGCGGCCGGCGGAGGCAACGGCGACGTGCTGAAGCAGGTGGCGGGCGGCCAGAAGCTCTACGGCGTCATCGTCGATTACATGCCGATCCGCGAGAAGGCCAAGGGCGCAGGCGTCGAATTCGTCTTCCCGAAGGAAGGCGTTTCGGCGGTGTCCGAGCCCGTCGCGATCCTCAAGACCACGAAAAACCCCGAGGCTGCGAAGGCTTTCGTCGATTTCGTGCTCTCGAAGGACGGCCAGGAGCTTGCGTTGAAGCAGGGCTACATCGCCGCACACCCAGCGGTCGCGCTGCCGGCCGGTTATCCCGCGCGCGAGCAGATCAAGGTCATGGGCTTCAATGCGGCAAAGGCACTCGCTGACGAAACCAGGAACAAGGCGACCTTCGCCGAGATCTTCGGTCAGTGAGAGGCAGACACCAAAGCAGATCCTTTCTGGAGCGAGGAGGCATCGGCCTTCTCGCTCTTATCGCTTTGGTCGTCCTCGTCTTCGATCTTCTTCCCGCCGCGCGCCTGCTCTTCACGGCCATAGCGCCGGGAGGAATTTTCAATCCGGAAGCCGCGCTTGCCGCGCTCACGAGCCGCTCGGCGGTGAACGCCACCTGGGCCACGCTGGAAACCGCGCTCGCATCGAGCATCATCGCCGTGCCGCTCGGCGCCGCCATGGCACTCGCGCTCACCGTCACCGATATGCGCGGACGGCGACTTGCATCCTTCCTGTTCGTCCTATCGGTGATGATCTCGCCACAGGTGATCGCGCTGGCCTTTCTTCATCTCGCCGGCCCGGCCTCGCCGATTCTGAACGCATTGGGCCTTGCGCCAGCGGCCGGCAGCGCCAACCCGATGCTCGGGCGCGGCGGCATCATCTTCGTGCTCGGCCTTCATC
>NZ_JBFUMH010000139.1:0-13541 GCF_054049475.1 Microvirga sp. P5_D2
ACCAATGGATGCGCTTGGCTTCCTCGGCCCAGAACCGCTCCGGGTCCTTCACGGAGGCCTCGTACTTCGCGCGATAGCCGGCATCGTCCAGATAGGCGCGATGGGTCCATTCCGACGGCACGTCGTAAATGTTTCCGGCGGAGTTAAAGGCCAAGTTGCTCATGGTCCTAGCCTCCTTGAGCGCCTCTTCCGGAAGCGCCTTTCCGTCCGGATTGTCCGTCGACGAAACTCAAGCAGAGCTTGGGCCGGGTGACACCCAGGCGTTGTTCTGTCGGCGCGCGTCGTGTGAAGGTCGGCCATAGCCGACTTTCCTGCCGAAGAATTATTCAATGTAGACCAATTCCGCAGAGCTTGGGTGGTTCCGAGGCTATTGTCGCGATTGGCCAGGTTACCAAGCGCCACCCTTGGCCATAGGATCCGACAGTGGGTCTAATCGAGCTTAGCCACACGAACGTCGCATACCGAGGTGCGATGCCGGAATTTGCGGGATAACTGCCTACTCACGTACGACGTAGCGATAGCAGAAGGTTCGGACGCACTCGATGTGGATGTCGGCTCCTGGCACGTTCCGGTCGTAGACCGAACTTCCGGTTTGGACAGGAACATCGGACGTTCCAGTCAGTGAACGAATTTCTCTACCTGACCCAGGCATGGATATCGTCAAGCAGGATGGCTGGCGCCAATGGTGCGACGCGCGCGACAGCGGCATTGGTCGCGTTGGGACGGCATCGACCGTGCTGCGTAAGAGGGTGTTCAGAAGATCAGCGGTGCGCTTAACGAGACGGCCGCCGTCATCGGTCAAGGCGACAAAGGTGTCGGCAACGGCCTTCAGATGCTCATGCAGGCGCTTCAGTAGGGCGGCAGTGGAGGTCGCTTCGGTGGCCTCCCCAGCTTCTTCGAGGGTGGCAGCGACAACCTGTTTGGCGTTGGTGGCCCGCTCGACTGGGGCAGCACACGAGCGGTGTGACCTTCAGAGCCAACGGCAATATCATGACTTCAGATGGGCCGCTTCAATTCAAGGCCTATGCTAACGCTGGCATCGCCAATTGACCGCAACTGTCCATCTTCGGCGAAGGCCGCACACCCGAGGCTTATGTCCTGCTACCTGACGGGCGCACTATCCCGGTCACCATGAGTGGCGATTGGATACACTTCTGTGATGATGTCTCTGGCATGCGCGGCGCGGGCAACAGCAACGGCAAGGCGAACCCCCAAGTCAACGTGATCAACAACCACTCTGGGGCTGACGTGGAGGCCCACCAAAACGAGGACGGAAGCCTTGGGTGGCGATCGACATGATTGAGAGCCGACTGGCTGAGAAGGCATCGCGCGGCGAGGGTACACTCTATAAGATGACAGCGGGCCGCGCGAACGGCCGCACACGGAGAGGATGACGAATTCCTTCGTCCCTCTTAGAGGTGAAAACACCTGCTATTCGCCGTTTACCTTCGCCATGAGGGCGGATTTGTTCCCTATAGGAAAGCACAGATGTAGATGCCTTCAAGTGGCTAATGGGGCAAAATCTATGAGTGTTCTAGAAGTAACTAAGACGGAGACAGAAAGCGTGGCGGATGATCTGAATAAGGTACTGGCAGATCCGCGTTTTACAGCTGTCGTGCAGCAAGTCGTGCATGTGTATCCGCCTGGTCGGTATGAGCCGGGGCCGGATACGCTTATTGCCCTTAATGAAAACGGTGAGGTCGAACGTGTGATTGACCTGGGGGTGGGCGGTGGAGATCGATGGCTCGAAAACCCTTGATTTAGCCCCACTCCAAATGCGGCGTTAACAGAGGGGAGGCAGGGTATTGATCTCTACCTTCGGCCTATCAAGATTTATTAGGAGTTTCCCTTACGGACCATCTCTGAGCACCCGAACGACTTCAGCTAGAAGGACATCAAGATCCTGACTAAAGTTTACTTGGGTTCCTGTAGGTAGACTTTCACGACTCCTAATATGGGTATGGAGGTGAGCATCCGCGATGTTGCGTAGAGATAAGTTGAGATGCTCCATAGACCTCTTGAATGACTTAGTGCCAGCATAATTTGATGCCACTGCAGGGAAGCTGGAGAATCCAAAAATTGGAGGTACATGGTCAACAATCGCCCGAACCAGCATTGCTATGGACATGAAGCAATCGTTCTCATGCGCAATATTAAGTTCGCCACAAAGCTGAGCTAGGCGAGTTAAATCCCATGCCTTCCCGGTAATTGCTTGAATCTCAGCTAGACGGATAGGATCGACATAAGGTGCCTTAAGCGCAGCCTGGGAAAACTCTACGGACTGTTGCGGAGGTTTCCTGTTAAGGAAGCGTACGCTAGCCTGAAGGACAGCCACGGTTTCTCGAACGCAGGCGTATGTTGGCCCTCCATAGTAGCCACCAGTACCTGAGTTTACAGTACTGACGAGGTTGGCGGAGAAGTCGTTCGGTGAGCCAAAGGCTTCATCTAACAGAGCCTTGGCCTCTAAAACGATTTGTTTGAATTGGGCTTGATCGTCGGTCTGTAAGAATTTCCCCATAACCGAATCATGAAACCGACTCAGCAGCGCCGTTGCTGCTCGTGCATGTAAGGTTATTTCTTCGGCGATTGGTGTCATCGAGATTTCCCATCGAACCAGCTCCTGATCAGCGGAAGCCGCTTACCAGGCGCCAATTCGCAAAACTGCCAAAGACCACCTGGGCTTTAAACACAATCTGCGCTGAACCCCCTGCGAACCCCCCACCGACCAGACAGCAAAAAGCCGCCAAAAGGCGGCTCCGCTTAAGCCCTTGTATCACAAGGAATTTTAATGGTCGGAGCGAGAGGATTTGAACCTCCGACCCCTAGTCCCCCAGACTAGTGCGCTAACCGGGCTGCGCTACGCTCCGACGCCTTGAACGGCAGGTGTCAATTAGCTTTTGGGGCGGCGGTTCGCAACCCCCGAAATGCACTTTCGTGGTGATCGTAGCCAAATTCTCCCGCGCCTTCCCATCATTAGCTCCCGCACCATGCGTCCCCGGGAGAGGGAACGAACCTGCGCCGAGAACGATTGTGTCAACGGCGAAGCTTCACTTCGGGCGCTCAAAGCCTGATCAAGCAAGGGGTCCGCGGCACTGGCGATGGCGCAGCTCTTCACACCATCGGCGACCACTCTGTTCAGGCTGGCAATCGTGCTCACGGGTTTGGGAGTGCTGGGGGCGGGCGCGACGGCCTATGTGTGGGCCCGCGCCGGCAGCACATGGAATGTGGGAAAGCCTGCGCCTCAGCCTGTGCCGTTCAGGCATGATCTTCACACCGGCTCGCTCGGCATCGATTGCCGCTATTGCCATTCCAATGTGGAGAAGGCAGCCGATGCGGGCATGCCTTCGGCGCAGACATGCATGTCGTGCCATTCCCAGGTTTGGGTGGGGGCGAGCGTTCTCGATCCCGTCCGCTCCAGCTTCACGCTCGGCCAGTCCATCGAATGGGCCTCCGTCCACCGCCTCCCGGATTACGCTTACTTTCATCATGCCGCACACGTGACAAAGGGCGTGGCCTGCGAGACCTGCCATGGCCGCGTCGACCAGATGCCGAAGACGGTGAAGACGCAAACCATGTCCATGGGCTGGTGTCTGGATTGCCATCGCGATCCGACACCGCAACTGCGCCCTCAAGACGCGGTATTCACCATGGGCTATGAGCCGCACGGGAAGAAATTGCCGGAGGACATCCGCGTTTTCTATCAGGAGGCATCCCGCCGCCTCACCAGCTGCAACACTTGCCACCGGTGAAAGCGATGGAACGGGAACAGCCATTCGATCTCGACGCCTTGAGAAGCCGCCTCGCGGACGAGGAGGGACCTCGCCTGTGGCGCAGTCTGGAGGAGCTGGCCGACGATCCTGATGTGCGCCGATACGTCGAAGCCGAATTCCCCGACATCATGCAGGCTTCGTCCGTTGATCGCCGCACGCTGTTGCGGCTCATGAGCGCGTCTCTCGCGCTCGGTGGCCTCGCTGCATGCAACACCGGCGCTAGTAAGAACGCGCCGCTTCTCTCGCAAAGCCACAATGCGCCGGGCTACACGCCAGGCGTCCCGACGATCATCGCTACATCGCTTCCGCTGAACGGTTATGGGCGCGGCGTTCTCGCGACAGTGCAGGAAGGACGCCCGATCAAGGTCGAGGGCAATCCGCTCCATCCCGCGAGCGTCGGCGCAACCGATGTCTTCGCGCAGGCCGAGATCCTGTCGCTCTACGATCCCGATAGATCCGGCGCGCCGCTCCACAATGGTGTTACGCGAAGCTGGGAAGAGCTGACGCAATTCATCCGTCCTGTGCGCAACGAACTCGTGGTCGAGGAGGGGCGGGGGCTTCATGTGCTGATGCCGCCGACATCCTCGCCGACCATGCAACGGCTGGTCTCGCAGGCACGTCAGCTCTTTCCCCACGCGCAATGGCACTCCTTCACGCCCGTCGATGACACCAATCGGCAGATGGCCGCGCAGGCCGTGTTCGGGCGCCAGGTCGATCTGGTCTACGATCTCGCGCAGGCGGATGTGATCGTCACCCTGGGCGGCGATCTTTTTGCCGAGGAAGCGGGCCATATCCGCTATGCGGCCGACTACCAAAAAAGGCGACGTGCGCAGGATCGCGAGCTGCCGCGCCTCTTCGCCGTTGAAACTCGTCCGAGTCTCGTCGGTGCGCGCGCAGATGAGCGGATCACATTGAGGCCGCGCGAATTCGAGGCCTTCACGCGTGCGCTCGCGGATGCCGTTCAGTCCGGCGCTACCCCCGCCGATGCTCACCCATCGCTTACGCGCCTCGTGAAGGACCTGCGCCGGGCGGGCTCGCGCGGTCTCGTGGCGGTAGGCCGCGAGCAGCCTGCCTCCGTTCATGCGCTTGCTCTCGCGATTAATGCACAGCTTGGAGCATTCGGCACTACGATCCACGCCATCGAGCCTGTTCGGCCTGTCGCTTCATCGTCGCTTACCGATCTGGCGAATGCCATCGAGACAGATGACGTTTCGCGCCTGATCATTCTCGGCGGCAATCCGGTTTATACCGCACCATGCGATATCGATCTCGCGCCGCTCATCCAGCGTGTGCCGTTATCCCTGCACCTTGGCTCGCCTGTCGATGAAACGGCGGTGGTCTGTCATTGGCACGTGCCCGAGAGCCACCCCCTCGAAAGCTGGGGCGATCTCCGCGCGTACGACGGCACCGTCGGATTGCGGCAGCCAGTGACGATGCCGTTGAAAGCGTCATTGAGCGTAGAGGAATTTCTTGGCCTCATGGCAGGTCAGACATTGGACGGCCAAGGGCTTGTCCAGGCCACTTGGCGCGAGGCCTGGGGCGATGAATTCAACGAGCGCTGGAGCCGAGCGCTGGAAGACGGCGCCGTCGAGAACTCGGCATCGCCTTCGCTCGACATAGCCCCTCAAACCAGCTGGAGCCCAGAGCCTGCGGCTCAGGTTTCATCCGCCGGCATCGATGTTGTCTTTGCGCCCGACCCCTCAGTGTGGGATGGCACTTACGCCAATAATGGTTGGCTTCAGGAGTTGCCCAAACCGCTGACGAAACAGGTTTGGGGCAATGCCGCGCTGATCGCGCCCGAGACTGCGCAGATCTTCGGCTTGTCGTCGGGCGACCTGATCGATCTCTCGGTCGAGGGACGTACGTTGCGCGCGCCTGTCTGGGTGCTTCCGGGACATGCGCCGGGCGCGGTGACCCTTCCGCTCGGCTATGGCCGCCAGCGGGCTGGCAGGATCGGCAATGGGATCGGGTTCAACGCCTACGCCATCCGCTCATCAACGCAGCCATGGATTGCGGCAGGTGAAATCAGGCGCGCCAACGAACGGGTGAAGCTCGTCACCACGCAGCAGCACCATTCGTTGCAGGGGCGGGATATCGTGCGCGTGACGACGCCCGATAAGCCCATGCYTCTCGATGAAGTGAAACCGCCGTCCCTGTATCCGGACTGGAACTATCCGGATCATGCCTGGGGCATGGCGATCGATCTCGATGCCTGCATCGGCTGCAATGCCTGCGTCATCGCCTGTCAGGCCGAGAACAACATCGCTGTCGTCGGTCCGGAAGAGGTGGCGAAGGGGCGGGAGATGCACTGGCTGCGCATCGACCGCTATTACGCGGGCGACCCTGCGAAGCCGGATACGTATTTCCAGCCCGTTCCCTGCATGCAATGCGAAAAGGCGCCCTGTGAGGTGGTGTGCCCGGTCAATGCCACGGTGCATTCGTCAGAGGGGCTCAACGACATGGTCTATAACCGCTGCATCGGCACGCGGACCTGCTCGAACAATTGCCCGTACAAGGTGCGCCGCTTCAACTTCCTCGAGTATCAGGGCACCGATTTTTCCGCGCCGTTCGACGCCATGAATCCGCAGGTGACGGTTCGCGACCGTGGCGTGATGGAGAAATGCACCTATTGCGTCCATAGAATCGGCGCCGCCCGCGCCGATGCGCGGGTGGAGGAGCGACGTCTCGAAGACGGGGAGGTGATGACAGCCTGCCAGCAATCCTGCCCAACGCAGGCCATCGTGTTCGGCGACATCAACGATCCCGACAGCGCGGTGAGCCGCCTGAAAAAGAGCTCGCGCAACTATGCCCTGCTCGGCGCGCTGACCACCCGGCCGCGCACCACCTATCTCGCCCGCGTCGAAGATCCGCAGGAGAGTGAGTGATGAGTAGTGAGGCGCAGGCCATCACGAGCCCGGTGGCGGATGTACCCCTCTCGCCGCATTTCGGCTGGGGATGGTGGATCACGCTGTTGGTCTCCGGCGCGCTCGTGGTCCTGCTCGGCTACACGCTGCTGTCGGTCGTGGTCGTCGGCGTCGGTGTCTGGGGTGTCAACATTCCGTTCGTCTGGGGCTTCGATCTCATCAACTATGCCTGGTGGATCGGCATCGCCAACGGATCGAGCCTTTTCGCGGCCATTCTGGTGCTGCGCCGTCATGATCTGCGCACCTCGGTCAATCGCTTTGCGGAAGGCGTCGCGTTCTTCGCGGTCATCTGCGCCGGCATCTTCCCGATCTTCCACCTCGGGCGGCCCTGGCTGTTCTACTGGACCTTTCCCTATCCGGCGACATTCGAGGTCTGGCCGCAATTCCGCAGCACGCTCACCTGGGATTTTTGGGCCATCAGTACCCACGCCATCGTCACCAGCCTGCTCTGGTATGTGGGCCTGATCCCCGACCTCGCGACCTTACGCGACAGGGCGCGGCGCAAGACCGTTCGGCAGATCTACGGCGTCTTCGCACTGGGCTGGCGCGGCTCCGTGCGCCATTGGGCCTATCACCAGAGGGCTTATCGCCTCGTCGCGATCTTGGTTCTGCCGCTCATCCTCATCATGCAGAGCACCGTCGCCTTCGAGTTCGCGGTGACTCTCGTGCCCGACTGGCACGAGACGCGCCAGCCGCTGCACTTCATCGTGACGGGATTGGCGCAGGGCCTGTCCATCGTCCTGCTCGTGGCGATGCTTTTACGCTGGGGTTTGCGGCTGGAGCGGTATATCGACGATCAGGACGTGGATCTTCTCGGCAAGCTCGTTCTCGCGAGCGCCCTGGTCACGGCGTACCTCTATCTCGATGAGATCGTTGCGGTTCTTCTGTCCGACAATCTGACCCGCGAAGCCACTCTCAATCGCGTGACAGGAGATTATGCAGGCCTCTACTGGGCCGCTATCGTCTACAGCATCCTCGTCCCACAGCTGCTCTGGTTCAGGAGCGCCCGCCGCAGCACCATCGCCGGTGTGTTCGTCGGCTTCTCAATCGGCGTAGGCATCTGGTTCGACCGCTATTCCATCATCGTCGGCGGCCTCCAGACGGACCATCTGCCGTCCGTCTGGCGGACCTACAGCCCGACGCTTTCTGAAACCGGGCTCTTCCTTGGAACAGTCGGCTTGTTCGCGGCGCTGCTATTGCTCTTTGTCCGCTACCTCCCGGTCGTCTCCATGTTCGAGACGCGCCATGACGAGCATGAGGACAAATCCTCATGACCCGAAGCATCTACGGCATGATCGCGGAATTCGAGACGCCCGAGGGGCTGAAAACGGCTGTCGTGGAAGCAAAGCGCGCGGGCTTCACGAAGCTCGACGCGTTCAGCCCGTTTCCCTTGTCGGAAGTGGCCGAAGAACTCCACGTCCGCACGACGGTGATCCCCTGGATCGCGTTCGTGGCGGGTCTCATCGGCGGCTGCATCCAGTACGGGGCGCAGTACTGGATGAACGCGGTCGATTATCCGCTCAATGTCGGCGGGCGGCCCCTCGACAGCTGGCCAGCCTTCATTCCGGCGGCGCTGATCGTCGCGATCCTGTGGGCCGGAGCCGCGACCTTGATCAGCCTGCTCATGATCCTGCGGCTACCGCGACTGCACCATCCGGTGTTCGAGGTGCCCGACTTCAACAGGGCATCCGAGGATCGGTTCTTTCTATGCATCCTCAGCGAGGACCCGCTGTTCGAGGAGGAGGGGGCTCGCGAGCTCCTGAAAACGTGTTCGCCCTGCTCTGTCCGGGAGGTGCCGGCATGCGGTTAGCGCTCGTCCTTGCCGGTTCAGTTATGCTGGCCGCCTGCGACAGCGGCACCGAGCAGCGGGATGCCGTGGCTTCGACCCGTGCGGTTCAGCGGCCTTACATACCTGTTCCTCCCGGTGTCGTCGCGCGAGGGACCGCTGCCCAGACTGCGGCTATTGCAGCACCAGGACCGGAGGTGACTGCAACTCTCATCGCGCGAGGCGAGGAGCGGTTCAGGGCCTTCTGCACGCCCTGCCATGGTCCAAGCGGCCATGGCGATGGAACGGTAGTGTCACGCGGATTTCCGGCACCGCCCTCCTACCATCAGGAGCGCCTACGAGCCTTCATGCCGGAACAGATCGTGCGGGTGATCACGCAGGGCACCGGCCGGATGTATCCTTATGCGGACCGCATTCCGCCGGAGGATCGTTGGGCGATTGCGCATTACGTGAAGACCCTGCAGGCGCGAGAGGCGGGATCGCAGCCATGAGCGAGATGGAGGCGCTGTATCTCGTGTTCATCGCCCTGGCAGGCCTTGGGATGGGCAGTCTCGCGACCCTCATGATCGGGCATATCATGAGCGACCACTGGCTTTCTCCCGTGCGCGCCGAGGTGGAGGCGGCCGCGCTCACGTTGCCCTCTCTGCTTCTTCTCGGGCTCGTGCTCGCATTCGGCCTCGACCAGATCTTTTCCTGGGTCGACAACCGGGCCGAGCTGCTGCCGACACGGGCCGCATTTTTGAGCCCGGCTTTCTTCCTCCTGCGAAGTGCCTTCTATCTGCTGGCGAGTGCAAGCCTCGCCTTCTGGCTCATCCGCACGCCGCATGTGCGCCGAGCGAGCGGCATCGGGTTGGCCCTTATGACGCCGATCATGACATTTGCAGCCTATGATTGGGTACTGTCCCGCGAGCCGCATTGGTGGTCGAGCCTGTTCGGCCTCGCTTTCGCGCAATCCCAGATCCTCGCGGCGCTTGCTGGMGCGATCCTGATCACCTTGCTCGGAGCCGAGCATGCCTCACTCAAGCGCATGAAAAGTCTTGAACGTGCGCTTCTCACATTGCTGCTCCTGACGCTTTGGACTTGGTTTGCGCAGTTCCTGATCGTCTGGCTTACCAACCTGCCGCATGAAACGGCGTGGTATCTGCGGCGGTCGGATCCCCGGAACGTCACGCTCGTCACCACGGCCTTCGCTCTCATGGTCGCTGCCATCATCGTGCTGGCGCCTTCGGGCGTGAGCCGGATCGGCATGATCATCGGAAGCGCGCTCGCCCTCATGCACCACGCGACGCATATGCTGTGGATCCTACAGCCCAAGGGTGAGGCTTCGTGGTTGGATCTCGGCCTGATCGTCGGCGTGGCCATCCTCTGGGCCGCCGCCTTCGCCTTCATCATGCGAAGCCGCCCGACCTATGCGCAGGAGGCTTCGGAAGAGCCATAGCTCTTATTGCGAAACAGGGGCCACGCCTGGAACGATGCGCAGCGTGCGCGGGGCTGTCTCCGCGTCGCTCGCTACCGGAAGATTCGCCGGTTTCTCAAGCTGCTCGCGCAGAGGCAAAGGAGGGTCTGGCGGATAGACCCGCCGGTCCTGTTCGCCAAGGGTGTAGAGGTAGGCCGCAATGTGGCGGGCCTCGGCCTCCGTCACTCCCTGCGCCGGCATGCCGGTCTGCGGCTTGAGCGCCACTGGGTCCATGAGCCATGCAATCAGGTTGAGCGGCGTGTTCGGCATGAAGCCGGCCAGAAGATGCTGCTGGGCGTAGTTCTCCAGGCGAGGGCCGACTCTTCCCCGCGCACCCCGCACCCCTTCGATCACATGGCATGTGCCGCAGCCGTATGACTGGATCAGGCCGAGGCCCTGTTCAGGGTCCCCTCCCGCAATCGTGAGCGGGGAAGGCTCGCTCTGCGTCTCGCCGCATGTGGCAAGCCCCGTGAGGGCGAGCAGTGCCAGGGCTCGAAGCGGATGCAGCACGATCATTTCCCCGGTTCAAAGCGTTCGGGGTGGCAACCGTCGAGCTTGCCATCCGTTCCGCCCGAGGTGCTGATCGACTTTTCGAGGGAACCAACTCTCACGGCCAAGCTTTTCTGTTCATTGCATGCAAGAAGACGTAGGGCGAATGGACCGAGAAGCGACCCAGCATCGCCGTGGTGAGCGGCTGCGTACCTGCATGGGCCGGGCATGGTTGCTTCTCTGCGCGCTCTCGGTCGCGGGCTGCAGCGGTGTGCAATCGGCCCTCGACCCCGCAGGAGGAGACGCACAGCGGCTCTACTGGCTGACCATCGCCATGACGATTGGCGCCACGCTCATTTTCCTAGGCGTCACGGCCCTCCTGCTTTACGCCGTCTTCGCCCCGCCGGAGCACCGGGCATGGCTCGGCACCCGCCGCACCATCGTCTATGGCGGGCTCGCGTTTCCCATCGTCGTCCTCTCCCTACTGCTGCCCTACGGCATCATCGTGATGCGCGACACCGATGTGCCGATGCCGAATGCGCTGCCAATCGAGGTGATCGGCGAGCAATATTGGTGGCGGGTGCGCTATCCGGCGCACGCAAACGGCGCGGAAGTCGTAACGGCGAACGAAATCGTTGTGCCGGTCGGGCATCCTATCTCCGTCTCCGTCACCTCGGTCGATGTGATCCACAGCTTCTGGATTCCCAATTTCGGCGGCAAGATCGACATGATCCCCGGGCGGATGAACCGGCTCAACTTCACGGCCGAGCGGCCGGGAATTTATCGTGGAGTCTGCGCGGAGTTCTGCGGCGACCAGCATGCCCGCATGGCCTTCGACGTTTTGGCCATGGAGCCCGCAGCGTTCGATGCCTGGCGAAGCGGGCAGGCCGGGCCTGCGCGGCAGCCTGACTTGCCGCTCATCGAGCGGGGACGGCAGCTCTTCATCAGCGGCGGCTGCGGCACCTGCCACGTGGTGCGCGGCACTGAGGCCGATGGGCAATTCGGGCCGGACCTGACCCATGTGGGAAGCCGCAGAACCATCGGCGCGGGGCAGTTTCCGAACAATGTCGGCACGCTGGCCGGGTGGATCGCCAACACGCAGCATATCAAGGCGGGAGCGCGGATGCCTTCCTACGGATCGTTCAGCGGTGAGGATCTTCGCGCCCTGGCGGGCTATATGGAAAGCCTGAAATGAACGCACCCGAAAATCCTCGATCCTTCGGGCATGGCGAGCCTGACTTTCCCAACCCGCTGCCGCGACCGCCGGGTGAGCTGGAGAAGCTAAAGAAGGTCTGGGAGTCGCCGCGCGGCTTTGCCTTCATCACGGACGTCAACAACAGCTATGTCGGCCTGTGGTATGTCGGCACGGCCTTCCTGTTCTTCATCCTCGCCGGAATCCTCGCGCTTATCATGCGCGCGCAGCTCGCCGTCCCGGAAAGCGATCTCATCAGTCATGATCTCTATAACCAGCTCTTCACCATGCATGGCACGGTGATGATGTTCCTCTTCGCCGTTCCGGCGGTGGAAGCGGCGAGCGTTTATCTCTTGCCGAACATGCAGGCGGCGCGGGACCTGCCGTTCCCGCGTTTGTCGGCCTATGCGTTCTGGGCCTATTTCGTCGGCGGGCTGGTGTTCTTCGGTACCATCTTCTTCGGCCTGTCGCCCAATGGCGGCTGGTTCATGTATCCGCCGCTCACCGGCACCAAATACTCGCCCGCCGACAATGCGGATTGGTGGCTGCTCGGCATTGGCTTTATCGAGATCTCTGCGATTGCCGGCGCCATCGAGATCATCGTGGGCGTCATGAAGACTCGAGCGGTCGGCATGAGCCTCGACAAGCTCCCGATCTATTCCTGGGCGATGCTCGTCTTCGCGGTCATGATCGTCATCGCCTTCCCGGCGATCATCCTCGCGACCTTGCTGCTTGAGATGGAACGCGCCTTCAACTGGCCGTTTTTCATCGCCGAGCGGGGCGGAGACCCGCTGCTGTGGCAGCATCTGTTCTGGTTCTTCGGCCACCCGGAGGTCTACATCATCTTCATTCCCGCGACCGGCATGGTGTCCATGATCGTGCCGGCCATGGCCCAGACACCCATCGTCGGTTACCGCCTGATCGTGCTGGCGCTGATCGCCACGGGCTTCCTCTCCTTCGGCCTGTGGGTGCACCACATGTTCGCGACGGGCCTGCCGAAGATGTCGTTGAGCTTCTTCTCGGCGGCGAGCACGGCTGTGGCGGTGCCGAGCGGCATTCAGGTCTTCGCCTGGATCGCCACTATCGCGTCCGGCCGCATGAAGCTGACGACACCCTCGCTCTTCATCCTCGGCTTCCTCTTCATCTTCACGCTTGGCGGCCTTACCGGCGTGATGGTGGCGATGGCGCCCTTCGACTGGCAGGCGCATGACAGCTACTTCATCGTCGCGCATCTGCATTACGTGCTGATCGGCGGCATGGTGCTTCCGCTCTTCGCCGCCTTCTATTACTGGGTGCCGGTGGCGAGCAAGAACGCCTTGTCCGAGCGCCTCGGGCGCTGGGTGTTCAGCCTCATGTTCCTAGGCGTGAACGTGACGTTCCTGCCGATGCACATTACCGGCCTCATCGGCATGCCCCGGCGCGTCTATACCTATCAGGTCGGAATGGGTTGGGATGCTCTGAACCTCATCTCCACCATCGGCGCCTTCATGATCGCGGTGGGCGTGGCGATCTTCATCTACGATATGATCCGCAGCTTCCGCGTAGCGGACGAGGACAATGCGGGCAATGTCTGGAATGCAAGCACGCTCGAATGGTTGCCGAATGGCAACTACAATACGCGCAGCGTTCCCTCCGTCGTCAGCCGAGACCCGCTTTGGGATCAGCCGAACTTGCCCGAAGACGTGAAGGAGGGGCGGTACTACATGCCGGGAACGGCAACGGGCGGACGCGAGGCGCTGGTGACGAGCCCCTTCGATGCCCGCCCGCAATACATCCTGCAGATCCCCGGCCCCGGATGGCAGCCGCTGCTTGCCGCCGTGTTTACGGCGGCCTTCTTCCTGCTGCTCACGGTGAAGTTCGTCATCACCTCTGCGATCTGCGGTGTGCTGGCGCTAGGCTTCGTCATCTGGTGGCTGTGGGAGAC
>NZ_JBFUMH010000140.1:0-13479 GCF_054049475.1 Microvirga sp. P5_D2
CGGTGTCGCGGGCAACAGCAAGCTCCGCACCTTCGTTCTGCGGGCCACGGCCGCAGTGATCGTGGCGTATGGGATTCACAGCCTGCACGTCGTCGATGTCAGGTCAAAACTGTTCATGCGGATGACGTTGGAATTCTGGGCCTTCGAGACTTCGACGCCGGCCTTCTTCCTGCATCACGTCGCCATCGTGGGTCTGTGCGCGCTGCTTTCGTACTGCCTCGTCAAGTTGCTTCCCAAGGCATAGCCGAACCTCGGTGCGAGACCGGGAACGTCTCTTAATGGCACATTTGAGAAATTAGGCGGAGGACAACTAACTCAGCCTAAGCAGACGTTCGCGAACGGTCAGGGATCGGCAGAAAATAACCTAGAGGAGAAGTTAGCGTGTTCCACGCTACATGGTTGGCATCGCACAACGCTGGCTTGAAGAGCTGGATCAAGGAAACCGGAAGCAGTGGGCCACACGAGGTCGGCCGGCCATCAGCACCTAATACTCAAGCACCTAATACTCATCACGAAGCGATGTGAATCAGGATCCGTTGATCCCGGCCCCTCAGCTTGATCTCTCGGGTATCCTGGAACCGTATCGCCCACTCCGCTTGTCCGGCCGCCTGAATGCAGGATTGCGAGGCGACGATCGAGCCGCCGACCTCGCGCGTGACTTCCTCGAGCCTGCTCGCCACATTCACGACATCGCCGACGACGGTGAATTCAACGCGTTCCTTGCCGCCGAGATTGCCCACCGTCACTGGACCGGAATGAATGCCGATCGACACGCGAACAGGGGCTGCTCCCCGATCAGACCTTTTCCGGTTCCAGCGCTCGATCTCCTGCTGGAGGTCGAAGGCACAGGCGAGCGCGCGTGCCGGCGCGTCCGGTTGCAGGTCGATGGAGCCGAAGGTCGCCATGAAGCCGTCGCCCAGGTACTTGTCGAGGGTGCCGCCATGCTTGAACACGATGGCGCTGCTCCGCTCCTGAAAGCTGCGCAGCAAGGCGAACGTTCGCTCGGGCGAGAGGGTCTCAGTGACCTTGGTGAAGCCCACGATGTCTGCGAACAGGACCGCCACCGTCCTTGTCGCCGGCTCTCCGAATGCCGCCCTGCCGCGCCTGGTGAGCGCCTCGGCCACGTCCGGAGAGACGTAGCGTGCGAGTTCCGCGCGTACGACCTCCGTCTCAACCTGGTTCAACAGAGTCCGCCGGCTGCGCAGGACGGCGAGTGTGATGAGCAGGGTGAACAGGGATGTTGCAACAAGTTGGGTATACCATGCCGTCAGACCGACAAAGGCAGGCTTGAAGGAGAGATCCAGGACCGCGGCTGACGTCAGCACTCCCTCGGCAGCCGCATCGTTGAACCGCAGCGTGTCCGGCTGGGAGTAGATCGTGAAGACCCCAATCGACCAGATGCCCAGAATCGACACGCCCGTCCAGAGCACCCTCCTTGGGGAGTAGGTGAGAGCGGCCTCTGCGAGGAGAAGGAGAACGTAGAGGAATTCCTGGCCGCGMAGSCGGGTCTGGATGGGCCATTCATTACCGATACTAGCCGGAGGAGGAAGCAGGATAGCTGCTGAGACCAACGCGACATCGAGGACGATAAAGCCAAGTTTGATCGCCTCGCTGTGGGGATGGTGTCGCAARCGRTACGGGAGGTAGCCTAGAACGAAGAACCCGAAGGCGTAGGCYCCGTAATAGAGATCGCGTGGCCATGGTACGAGCCAGATGAGCCAGACGGACACGACGATGATCGCCATCAGCCGGGCATAGAACGCAAACTGGAGGCCCTCAAGTTCCGCCTGTCGAATGCTCGCCTGAAGATGTTCCTGTGAGTTCCCATGAGACCAAAGCGATCGAAGCGCCTGCAAGGCATTGGACACAAAGCCGATAATCCGGTTCGCCATGTCAGGTATATGCTCGCTCTGCTATTCACGAAGGCTCTGAGCTTGAACCTGATAGCATTCCGGTAAGAGCCTTGCACGGTGCGAGCGGAAACGGCGATGGGGGTCAGGCCGGAGCTTAGGTCCATACGGAAATGTTTCGGGTGCAAGCCTGCCGCCCTAACGCATGCGGGGTCACCCGCGGTACTGATCGTCGGTTACGTGTTCCATCCAATCGACAGGAGAGCCGTTCAGCTTTTCTTGGATGGCGATGTGGCTCATGGCCGTGGTGGCTGTCGCGCCGTGCCAGTGCTTCTCGCCAGGCTCGAACCAGACCACGTCGCCCGGTCGGATCTCCTCGATAGGGCCGCCCTCGCGCTGCACCCAGCCAAGGCCGGACGTGACGATGAGGGTCTGGCCCAGCGGATGGGTGTGCCAAGCCGTGCGCGCGCCGGGCTCGAACGTGACATGAGCTCCGGCAACCCGCGCCGGATCGGGCGGGCTGAACAAAGGGTCGATGCGCACGGTGCCGGTGAACCAGTCTGCCGGCCCTTTGCCGGACGGCTGCGAACCGCTTCTATTGATTTCCATCGTCCTTCTCCTTCAATGTTTGGGAATCTCGCGTCATGTTCGCGACGTCCGATCAGGTCGCAGGGTAATCTAGTGCGCGCGGCTCCAGGCGATTAGGTGGTGAAATTTACATGATCCTCTATTCGGGATTCATAAGTGCCGCGCATAGGACCCCCCGTCACTTCGGCGTGAGATCGCCGTACCAATAGGCGGCCGTCACGCCACCATCCATGAGGAAGTCGCTGCCCGTAATGAACGCGCCGTCCGGACCCATGAGGAGGGCACCGACGGTTCCGACCTCGTCCGGGGTGCCGGCTCTCCCTGCTGCTGACAACTCAATCATGCGACGGTAGCCGGGGCCGCGTGGTCCCTCAAGTTCATCTTTCGCGAGCGGGGTGATGACGATCCCTGGGCTGATCGTGTTGATCCGTGCGCCGCGCTTACCCCAGCGGACGGCCTCGGCCATCACCCGTAACGAGTTCCCTCGCTTCGAGACCTGATAGGCATGGAGCGGATCCTTCACCTGATCGGGCTGAAGCATCGGCAGCGTGAGCAGGTCTTCCGTGGGCGTTGTTGCGAGGGCCGCGTTCTGCTCGGCTGAGAGCGGCGGCAGCCGATGCCCGGACTGGGAGGCGATCACGACGCCCGCGCCCCCGCGTGCGATGACGTTGCCGAATTCCTCCAGCACGAGTGCGGTGCCGTAGAGATCGACCTTGAGGATCGTTTCCGGCGAGGCTTGGGTCGGCGAGACGCCAGCGGCATGGATGACGCCGGAGACTTCACCGAGAGCCGTGGCCATCTCGACCAGAGCGTGCACCGAGGCGCGCGATGACACGTCGACGGTAACGGTGCTCACCGTGAACCCGGCTTCGCTCAGGGTTTTGGCCGCCGCCTCAGCGTTTTCGGGGCGCAGATCAGCGAGCAGGACATGCTTACCCGCACTCACCCGCCGCGCAATGGCTTGGCCGATCGATCCGGCTCCAATGACGACAATCACGTTTGTCATGAAACTTCTCTCTGCTGCCTTTGGGTTCAGGACTTTGCAACCCGTTTGTTCCCGGAACTGGACGCCAAACGTTCGTCGAAACCTGCTTCCAACCTCAATTCCGAGTAAACTTTGTCCAAAATTGAAGTGCATCGGCGATCCAACCTTCGGCGCTCGTGCCGGTGCCAGGACCGAAGCCGTGACCGAGGTTCCGGTACTTCCGGTATTCCACCTCCGTGCCAGCCTGTCGCAGCGCTGCAATCCGTCTCTCCATCGCGGAGGGAGGTGCGATTACATCCTCCTCGCCGACGGCTACAAAGGTCGGAGGCTCGTCGGCTGAAAGGTCCGAATGGGCCGTGTAGGCCATCACGACAGCCGACGGCTTCGGAAGGTCCTTGCCTCCATATCGGGCGACGCCGTGCGAGCCGATCGACGCAGCCATCCTTGCTCCCGCGGAACTGCCCCACAAGGAATACCCTTGAGTACTGACCCCGAGTGTATCGGCATTCTCGAAGATGTATGAAATCGCGGTAGCCAGATCCTGGGTCGCAATCGCGCCGCCCTGTCCGGCCCGATATTTCAGGATGAAGGCATTGTATTCCTTGCCGTTGATCTCGGCGGCATACGGAAAGCCTTCGTGGATGGAGCCGACATAGGCGAACCCGCCCCCGGGCGAAATCACCGCGAAGGGTGCTCCCGGCCTGCCGCGGAAGAAGAACAACCCGGTATGCTCCTTCGTCGGATCGGCTTGCTTCTGCGCCTCGGTGTAGATGTCGTAGAAGACGGTCCTGCCGTTGCCGACGTCGTCGATCATGCGGTTCAACGATCCCACTACGGTCTCGGGACGGACCTGCGTGTGGTACGGCAGAAGCGAGCCGATTTCGGCCAGCGGCATGTTCTCGTCATAGGAACGGTCGTCCCAGGGCAATATCCGCCGACCGAAGCCTAAGAACGCCGGATGGTTCAGGATATCCCGGATGCTGCTATTCGCGGACAGGGGAACCGCCTTGGCTCCTCTCGTCGCCTGCTCTTTGCTCTCACCGGGCCTGTCATACGCCAAGGCGGCCTCGGTCGCTTTCGCCGCCGCACAGGCCGACAACAGGAACAGGGAGAGCGCCATGGTGGCGGACGGCAATGCGAGGATGCTCATTTGCGATTTACCCGATAACCTGTTGATCGCTGGCCGCCACTGAGCAGTCGGAATGCGTGTCCGCCTTTTGTCTTCGCGGAATTTCCGTCCCGCGCTCAATCGATAAAGTTATGTCCCTCCGGTGCTGTATCCATTTCATCCCGTAGTAGGTCAGGGTGATGTACAGCCCCGTGATCGCGATGCAGTGGATGAAGAAGYCCAGGACCGCCTCCTCGAAGTTCCACCAGTCGAGCGTCGTCTGCATGGCGAGCTTAGTGCCGAGGCCCAGCTCGAAGGAACTCCAGACGCCATGGATCGCGATGACGATAGCGGTAGCCCGAAGGGTGAGGGTCCGCGTGGCGCTCGCCTTCGAGATGCCGAATAGATTGCGCGCTACGCCTATGATCATCGGCCAGCGCAGACCTAGATGGACGGAGACGATGACGAGGACCCAGTATGCGGCGAGGGTATGGATCTGCCGCACAGTGAAGCCGCCGTAGGCCGACATGAAGCCGGACAGCGTGTTGGAGATAAGCACGCTGGTCACGAGCAGCGCCAGCATCGCGATCAGCAGCAGCAGGGTGAGCCCGACGTTGAACAGCCCGCGCCCGTGACGCTTCTCCTTGGAGATCCTGCCGTACCAGCGGCGATTGAAGACGTTATGCACCATGACGAGCAGGAACATGCCCGTCCCGGCCAGCTCATGAACCGCGTTGCCCAGCCACCAATAGGCGAGGCCGAGCAGCAGCAGGCCGGCGGCGACCAAGTCGAACGCCAGCCGCATCAGGAACATGGAGCTCAAGATCTGCCTCCCGGGTTCATTCGACCGGCGTGCCGTTGAACCGGGGAATACGGTACCCCGTATAAAGGTATTCACTTCCCGCCTGGCTCTGGTGGCAGGACTGGCAGCGGGCGGTGTTCTCGCTCATGTTGATGGTCCCGTCGGGCTTGAACCACTGGAACTGCCAGTCGCCCGTGCGGCGGCGGTCGTCGTAATCCCCGCCCCATCCATCGCCTTTCTGCATGACGAAGTAGCGGAAGACCTCGCCCTCGCGATAATCGACGAGCACGAAATGAGTATCCGCAGGGATCGGCTGACCGTTTTTGACAGCTTCAATGGCTTCCGGCGTGGTCATGATGTGCTCCGTCACGTTGCCGCGCCGGACGGTCGTGTAATGCACTAGTTTCTCAAGGGCCGGAAACGTCACGCGATTGCTCTCGGAAATGGCCTGCCAGCCGACCAGCATGATGGCGGCAGACGCCAGGGCAATCAACGGAAGGCGTATTTTCAGAGACTTCACAAGGGATCTCGCATCGGTTGGGCATCAGGACAAGTTGGAAGGGGCGCAGCGTCTTCGGCTCGCCCCTTCACGAGATGTTTTCATCGTCAGGGATGGATCAGGTCTTTGGAGGCGCCTCGACGCCCGAGAAGACCAGCACCGCGTCGGGGAGACGCGCGCCCCGGACCTGGATCGCGGAGATGGCGCGATTCAATTCGGCCAGCTCGGATGCCGTGAACTGCACCGCTGACGCGCCGATGTTCTCGAGCATGTGCGGCATCTGCGTTGTGCCCGGAATAGGAACGATCCAGGGCTTCTGCGCCATCAGCCATGCCAGCGCGATCTGTGCCGGAGTGGCTTGCYTGCGTTCGGCCCAACTCCTCAGCAGCGAAACCAGTGCGAGGTTGTGAGGCAGGTTCTCCGGCGAGAAGCGAGACTCGATCCCGCGAATGTCACCCTGCGCAAAACGCGTCCTGGCGTCGATGGCACCGGTCAGGAAGCCCACCCCGAGCGGGCTCCACGGCACGAAGCCGATGCCGAGTTCCTCGCAGAGCGGGATGACCGCCTCCTCCGGCCCGCGCCAGAGCATGGAATACTCGTTCTGGACGGCGGTGACGGGCAGCGCGGCATGAGCCCGGCGCAGCGTGTTGAGCCCCATCTCGGACAGGCCCCAGTGCAGGACCTTGCCTTGCGCCATCAGGTCCTTGACCGCGCCGGCGACATCCTCGATCGGCACCTGCGGGTCGACCCGGTGCTGGTACAGGAGATCGATGCGATCGGTCCGCAGGCGCCTCAGCATACCCTCGACGGCTGCCTTGATGCGCTCCGGACGGCTGACGAGCGCCGGGCGCCGCTCGCCGGTCTCCAGATCGACGTCCCAGCCGAACTTGGATGTGATGACGACCTTGTCGCGGAATGACGCGATGGCTTCACCGAGGATCCGCTCGCACTCGTGGGGACCGTAGGCCTCGGCGCAGTCGAAGAAGGTCACGCCGCGGTCGAAGGCCGTCCGGATGATGTTGAGCATCTCGGGCCGGCTGGGGATCGTCGTCTGGTAGGTCCGGTGCATGTTCTGGACGCCGAGGCCCACGCTGGAAACCTCGAGCGAGCCGAGCTTGCGGCGGCCTCGCACGGTTGCGGTGCCGGAGCCCTGGCTGCCATTGCCGGCTCCTTGCGCGCCCTGCTGCGCGTTCGCGGGAATGGACGTGGCGGCAACCATCGGCGCTGCGGCCATGCCAGCTATTGCTGCCAGAAACGTGCGCCGGTTGGGATCGGTTTCGTGGGTTTCTGCCTCTGACATGCTTTGCTCCGTTGGATATCACTCTGCCTATGGGAGAGCGGCTTAGTTCGAACCTAATCACGGGGACTGCAATCGATTAGTCAGGGAATGCCGCATGAGCCTATGAAGATCTTTCATGAGCTGACTGGTGGGCATCCATGCTGAATCAGCGCGATGCCTGTTCCCTGATTTGCCGGATCGCGGCATTGAACCCGTCCGGCGTGTTGCTGGACCCCGCAAGCTTGCCGACGTTCACCTGATCGATCGGCTTGCCTACAACCACCCTGGGCACGGCCGCCGCGAAACGACGCTGCAATTCGAGCGAGCGGGGAGCGGTCGCGTGCGGGGTCACCCCCACGATGGTGATGACGCCGTTGGACAGGGTTGCCTTGACCGTGATGAAAGATGGCCCGCCGCCATACTGTCCGGTCGCCGTGTAAGTACCGTCCGCATAGCGGTTCCGCTGGGACGGAGCAGTGGGTGTGGCTGCCCGGGTGTTCGGTGAGGCTACCTCCGCTCTCGGCTCGGAGTTCAAGGCTCCCACCAGCATCAGGGCCGCCGGAATCATGGTTATCCGTTTCATCCTGTTTCCGATTGTCACGTCGATGTCCTTCCGTTCAGGTGAAGAGTTCGCCGTCGAAGTCAGCGGAGATCTCGGCGCGGCCATCAGCAAACATCCGAACCCAAGAGAACCGGAAAGCGTGCACTAGACGCTCTGCTGGAACGAAGAAGAGGGCCGTCGCAAGTCCATCTGCGGTGGCAGTATTGTCGGCGACGACCCAGGTTGCGATCACGTCACGGGTTGGCACTCCGGTGCGCCCGTCGATCACGTGATGCAGTCCCTCACCCCATGCACGTCGGTTTACGGCCGAGGCGCACAGGGCGCGATCCTTCAGGTGCGCCACGCCGATAGCGAGCCGGGTGTCGAAGGGATGTTCAAGACCGATGCGAAGAGCGCTTCCGCCTGAATGAAGCAAGTCGCCGCTGCCATCGACGACGAAGCTCGTGTGTCCTTCCTCGCGCAGGATGCCCGCAACGAGGTCGACGAGATATCCTTTGCCGGCCGCGCCAATGTCGATCACGAGTGGACTCCAGGTAACGAGCGATGCACCCTTGCGTCGAACGTCATTCGACCAACGCGGTCTTGCGAGGGAATGACTGCGGATCCCGGCAGCATTTGGCGTCAGCGAATAGGTCCGGTCGTAGCCAAGCGACTCAAGGTCACGGCCCACCAAGGGATCAACAGCACCCTCGGTGCAGGCATGCAGCCGATCATAGAGCTCGAAGAGCGCGACCGCGTCCTCCGGGAAGGTGAAGCACCCACCCTCAGGCGAGGACGCGATCCGCGAGACCAGCGAATCCGATCGAAACCGCGAATAGGTTGCGTCGAACCGCTCGATTCGTTCGAGAATCCGCCGTCGCGCCGGCATCTCCAGCGGCAACGGCGTCTCGATCTCCCAGGTAGTTCCGATGGCATCGAACGTGAAACGGAACATCGCACTGGTTCGCGTGCGATCAGAGCCCGGTCATCTTCAATGCACCCTCAGGCAGCCGTTCACCCTTGAGTTCAATCTTCAATGCCGCGGCGTCGATCTCGCCGAGGTCATCGGCCGTGAGCTGAACCTCCGTCGCGCCGAGGTTTTCCTCCAGGCGATGCAGCTTGGTGGTGCCGGGGATCGGCACGATCCAGGGTTTCTGCGCGAGCAGCCACGCCAGTGCGATCTGCGCCGGTGTGGCGCCCTTTCTCGCCGCCACGTCCTTGAGAAGGTCGACCAGTGCGAGGTTCGCCTCCCTGGCTTCGGGCGAGAAGCGAGGGACGCTGTTGCGGAAGTCCGTGCTGTCGAAGGTCGTGGACGTGTCGATCTTGCCCGTGAGGAATCCCGCGCCCAATGGGCTGAAGGGCACGAAGCCGATGCCGAGCTCCTCCAGGGTTGGCAGGATTTCCGCCTCCGGTCCCCGGTACCAGAGGGAATACTCGCTCTGGACCGCCGCCACGGGCTGGACGGCGTGGGCGCGGCGGATCGTCTGAGCCCCGGCCTCCGAGAGCCCGAAGGCCCGGACCTTGCCTGCCTGGATTAAGTCCTTGACCGCACCGGCAACGTCCTCGATCGGCACGCTTGGATCGACGCGGTGCTGGTAGAACAGATCGATCACGTCCGTGTTCAGACGCTTGAGAGAGGCGTCCGCGACAGCCTTGATGTGTTCGGGCCGGCTGTTGACGCCGCCGCGGCGCTCCCTGGTCGCCGGGTCGAGATCGAAGCCGAACTTGGTCGCGATCACCACCTGGCTTCTGACGGGCGCGAGCGCCTCGCCGACCAATTCTTCGTTGGTGAACGGGCCATAGACTTCGGCAGTATCGAAGAAGGTGACGCCACGATCCACGGCTGTCCGAATGAGCGCGATCATCGCCTGCCTGTCTGCGGGCGGGCCATAATTGGCGCTCATGCCCATGCAGCCGAGGCCGATGGCCGAGACTTCAAGCCCATCCCTTCCGAGTGTTCGCTTTTGCATGTCCGTTCTCCGTTGATTGAGCCTCAGGAGCACAAGGGCGGCAGGTGAGGTCACAGCCAACGATCTAGTGATTGGGACTACCCGCAACTAGCTGCTAAAACCTGCATGGACCTATGAAGGAATTTCATGAATGGCGCGGGACACCATCAATGATCTCCAGGCCTTTCTGGCGGTCGCGCGGGAGCAGAGCTTCACGAAGGCTGCAACGAAGCTGGGTGTTTCCCAGTCGGCGCTAAGCCATACGGTGCGCGGATTAGAGGCCCAGCTCGGACTTCGGCTTCTGACCCGTACCACCCGCAGCGTTGCGCCGACCCCAGCAGGGGAGCGCGTTCTCGCGACGATGGGGCCGCTCCTCGACGAGATCGAGGCTGGGATGGCTGCCCTGAGCGAGTTCCGTGACAAGCCTGCGGGAACTATTCGCATCACGACAGGCGAACACGCGGCCCACACGGTTCTCTGGCCCGCGTTGGAGCGGCTGCTGCCGGACTACCCGGACATCAAGGTGGAACTGGACCTCAACAACGGCCTGACCGACATCGTGGCGGGACGCTTCGATGCCGGCGTGCGGCTCGGCGAACAGGTGGCCAAGGACATGGTCGCAGTTCGCATCGGGCCGGATACGCGCATGGCGGTCGTCGGCGCGCCGTCCTATTTCGCGAGCCGGCAACGTCCACGGACGCCGGAGGATCTGACCAGTCACGACTGCATCAATCTCCGCATGCAGTCCGGTGGAATCCTGACATGGGAGTTTGAGAAGGGTGATCGAGAATTGAAGGTTCGGGCCGATGGGCGGATCGTAGTCAACAACTCGCTCATGGCCCTTGAGGCAGCGGTGGCCGGGTACGGTCTGGCGTATCTGCTTGAGGAGCGAGTTCAGGCGTGCCTTGCCGATGGTCGGCTAGTCCGGGTTCTGGCCGATTGGTGTCCATTGTTCTCGGGTTATCACCTGTATTATCCAAGCCGTCGGCAGCCCACGCCTGCTTTCACCCTGCTCGTCGATGCGCTGCGTTACCGGGGCTGAAAGCTGGCGCATCATTCATTAGGAGGGGAGGAGCCCTTGTGTCGGCAGATGGACCGTTCCGATCCCATACCTGATGAGTGCGCGTTGGCTCCTGTTAAGCCCCTGTTTTAGCCCTGTTTCCTAGAACAATCGTCTCTGCTGATCATCAGGCTTAAYGGCTTGATCTTGCTATTTATCTCCAGCCACCCAATGGATAAGGGTTCACAAATCAGGGCGAATTCTACAAAAACAGGATAAAGCAGGAGACAGGTTCGCAGGCGACTGCCTCCACCGCCATTATCTAAGTATCTGACATTGCATAGTTTTTTCCTTTAGGAATAATACTCGCAAGTCGCGGTATCCTTTAGACAATTTCCGGATAACTATTCTCTGAGGCGCCCTTATTCAGAGTAGAATGAGGCCCTCAGGGCTCCAGCTTTGCCTCGTTTCTCCGCCCAAAACGACCCAGCCCGGTTGTGGCACAGGAGGCAGGTGCGGGCGTGATAGATTGGGCTAATGACTGCGTTCCACTCAATAGCAGAACATTGGCCAGAGTCCGCCTCGCGCCAAGAGTGGCGAACTGAACGCATCTCATTAAACCACCGAGATGGGGCCGACAGTCATCGCGTTGTCAGGACAGATATTGCGGAAAGCGGTCCGCTCACCACTCCGCTCCGGCTGCCTCCTCCTACTAGGCAGCCACAGCCTTGTCCTCGACGAACAGTCGCGGGTCCCATCGGCCTGTCGTCTGACCCATCGCATTTCGGCCCAGCTCGATCACATTGAGACGATCACCCTCGAATGCTGGACTGAGTTCCAAGGCAAGGTAATCGAATAGCGAACGTTCGTGGACGGCAATGATAAACTGACGCTCCATTTGCTTGGAGACTGTCCGCAGCAGAGCAGCAAACTGAGCGATATGGACCTCATCCATGCTCTGGACGGGGTCGTCGATCACCAACCATGGAAGCCTGGCCTTTACCGACAATGTAAGGGAGAGAAACAGGGTCAGCGCAGCAGTGTTGAGATTGCCCGAGCTCAGCATAGCCCGCGGGTTGCCCCCTTACCCCCTCGCCGGTGGTGCGTCTCAAGCACGGCCTCGATGTCGCCACTGGTGCCATCGGGAATAGCGAATGCCGGAATGAATGGCTCCTCAGGCGCCAAGCGTACAAACAAATCCCGCCACGTCGCATTGAGTTCGTCGTTGAATACCTTACGGACAACCCGCCCGCGCGCCTCGCGAGTGCTCCTGACAAGATCCTTGGCGGTATCGATGATCCTGTCAGATGCGCCCTTGCGCTCCCGAAGCGAGACGAGCTGGTTCGAAAGAACCTACCGTCGGCGCTCGAGAGCATCCCGCGTGTCCTCCTCCACGAGCAGACTATGGGCAAGACGCGCTCCTCTCAGATAAGTCTCTTGGAGTCGGCGGGCCTCATCATGCTGCGACGCTATGCGATCTCGTACTGCTCGTATCAGAGCCTCGGTGGCCAAGTTCGCGTCGAATGATATTTCTGCCCTCTGGGCAATATCTTCGATAGCTCGACGCCGAACCATGATCGACTGATCTGCGTTCTGGAGAGCGAACAACCGCCGCGCTGCTTCCGACGCCGCGCTTCGTAGCTGATCGCCGGCTTGTATCTGCGGCGCCAGATTCTGCAATTGCCGCTCGATCTCGTTAAAATCCGCGATCCGCGTCTTGAGCTGGGATAGCTCGGCCTCGGGAATTATCGCAACTACCAAGGCAGACAGCTGTCGTTCCAGATCACCGACTGACGCATTTGTGGTCGACCGATCGCGCGCGAGCGCCTGCAGCCTGCCAGCTTGGTCAATCATAGAACCGACCTTGTGGGCAACATGGGCGGCGAGCTGAACATCGCTGATGTCGGAGAAGTCGCGATCACAGACTGGGCAGATGTCGCCGTCGATGTGAGTGCTTAGCTCAGAGAGGGTGCGCGCCATCGCCTCGTTGGCATCGGCTGCCGTGTTTATCTGCTCGTCGAGACGTTTTAGCCGCGTCTTGGCCTCCGCCAGCGCTTGCTCCATTCGCGTCGGTTTGCTCGTGCCTGTTTAGCAGATCCGATATCCGCTGCAGTTCCAGGCCCAATCGGACTGAGATCCCCCGCGCGCGCTCTGAATAGTCACCGGAGGGTACCGAGGCGTCGGCAAAGCGATCCTCTGCGCGGTCTAGTAAAGCCTCAATGCCGCTGGCGTACTCGGCGCTCCAGGCATTCAAGGCTAACCGGCACCATCGGCGTTGCAGGAACCTGCTCGTCCTCCGGCTCATCACCCCCTTCGAGAGTGACGTCAATCTCCCCTGGCGAGAAGCCCGTCAGTTTAAGATCAAAGCCAACCTCCAGCTCGGAGATGATTTGCAGTTCAACCTTTAACAGATCGATGTCCCAGGCTGAGTTCAAGGCGATCTTGTTGTCGGCAATCCGCAGAGCAGCGCGAGCGGCCTCACTCAATCCCGCAACTTGGATCGTGGGCACCTCAGGCAGGCCCAAAGCCTTTGCGGCGAGCAGATGTCCGTGGCCTGCAATGATGGTGTTGGTTTCATCCACGAGGATTGGGTTGGCGAACCCATGAGCCTCGATGCTGCGCCTGATCTGTTCGACCTGCGCTTTCGAGTGCACACGCGGGTTGTTGCGATAGGAGCTCAAAGAGCCCGTAGACTGATAGATGATGGATAAATGCTGCATGACAGATTTCCAGAATGAATCCGATATGCGCCAAGAGATATCCATTCTGCAGTCAAGCACAAGAAATCTATATTCTTAACTTCGTATTTGGAAAGCGAATACTTTAAGCTACTTAATCTTTTCACCGTTACGAGCCGATTATTTCCTCTCTGATGCAC
>NZ_JBFUMH010000141.1:0-25199 GCF_054049475.1 Microvirga sp. P5_D2
GCGTATACCGTGGCTCTGACACCAGCGTATACCGTGGCTCTGACACCATAAGCCCCTGACCAAAAGTTACCGTGACATCGCCGTCTCGACACTGCCGCACGCGGTGGTCGCTATCGTGATCGTCGGGGCCGGAACCATCGCCCTGGGATGGTTTCAGGTCGAGAGGCTCGGGATCAGGCGGGATCAGCCCGTTGTTACGGCCACCACTGTGGCTGCCATTGGTGGCCCATTCTCGCTTGTGAACCATCGCGGCGAGCGTGTGACCCAGGATACCTTCAAGGGTAAGCCGACGGCGTACTTCTTCGGCTTTACCCACTGTCGTCTTGAGAGCTGGTTGCGCTCCTTTGCGGTACTCAACCGCCAAAGCCGACTGCGCAATTGAGTGCCGCACGTTTAATCCAGCATTTTGCGCAGCAGGTCGGAGTGGGCGGCGACATGCTCGCTCAGCAGGGTTCGGGCAGCTTCCGAATCTCCATCCAAAATCGCCTTCGCAATCGGTCGATGGTCGATAGCGCTAATGGCGACGCGACTCGTGTGGCGCCGGCAAAAATACCAGAGCCGCAGCGACAGATTAAAGTGCATTTCAAGGATCGGCAGCAGGAACGAGTTCCTCGCCATCACGTAGATTTGCCGATGGAACTGCGCGTCTCCGTTAATCTTGTCAGAGGATTCGGTTTCCAGAACCAGCGCCTCGGCCAGCGCCATCAGTGTTTCGCCTTCCTCCTTGGTGCCGCGCGCGGCAGCCAGTGCCGCAGCCAGTCCCTCTATCTCGAACCGGACTTCCTTGATCGCCTGCTGGTCGGTGATGACGATCTCGGAGGCGAATATGCCTCTGCGGGGATAGATCGTGACAAGGCGTTCGCGCTCCAGACGCCGAAGGGCTTCGCGGATCGGGGCAAGCCCAACTTCCAAACGCTGACTGAGTGCGCGCTCGATAAGCGGTTCCATCGGCTCGAATTCGAGCTTTATCAGGCCGTCACGCAGTCTATTATAGGCTATGTCGCTAAGTCGATCGCCGCCGGAAGTGCGATTACTGTTGTCGTTTATAACCCTTGCCGCCTTATTTACGTCTTTGAGCATTTTCCCTGCAATCAATACAAATCTGCGAATTAGTGGGCTGGAGAACTTAAACCGTACAGCCAGCGCGAGAATGCGGTTTGCACTTCCGAGCTCCGCGCGCATAGCCTTGCCGATTGAGTGATCTCCCAGTGAAAGCTTGAGCCTCCGAAACAGGGCGCCCCGAAATCGACTCTGTTGACCTCATTGACTTCGATCCTGGATTGATCGTTTCCACCAGCCATGGGAGGCCGCCTCTTCAGCTCCTCCAGTTCACAGGATGTCTTCTGTCAAAAACAGCATTGACAGACAAGAAAAAAGAAGATGAACATTGCAGTGAAATGTCACGGCGAGTGGTACAAGGTGATCAGCCCGATCTGGACTAATCGCGCAGAAGCAGGGTTTCCGAAGCCGGAAACTCCGTATTCAGTAAGTAATTAAAGGACTGAGAGAAGAGGACGAAGATGAAACCAGACTATGATGTAAATCGCTTCTTCAGTTTCCTTGGATACTATCCGTCGGATTATACACCCACGTGTCCGAAGATGCGGACGCTCTCCGTCTATGTTCGTGGCAACCGGCAGCAGCTTGAAGAATTGCTTGATCCGATGCCGTTCGCTCTGAACGACGATCGATTCATCGTCACGATCTCAGACTTCCGAAATCAGTCGCACTTCTCGTTCTTCGACGCAGCGGTGCTCATTCCCGTCCGTTATGGTAATGCCGAAGGCAGCACTTACTACTTTGAATTTGAGGACAATCACGAAACCGTTGCATCCGGCCGCGAGAAATGGGGATACCCAAAGAAATTCGCGAAGATTTCACTGGAGGACGATGAACGGAGCGCAAGGGGCGAGGTCAGGCTCTACGACGAGACGAAGTTTCGTCTTGCCGTCGACTTCGACGAAACGAGCAATAACGCCGCTTGGCGGGATTACAAAGTATTCCCTCACCTCCAGATTCGTGCCGTGTCCGAAATCTACGGCCCGTCCTTCAGCGCCTTCGACATCATCTCCCGTGATACCAGCAAGGATTATGAGCTGATCAGCAAGAGGTTCGGCACGGCCTCGGTGGAACTCGGATCTTCGATCGGTATAAACGGCCGCGTGCTGGAGATCGTTGAGGTTCTAGGCGGCGAGTATTCGGTCGGCAATTTCGCCTCAACCCGCGAGAACGGTCGCGCCAACGTTATCGCTTCGCTCGCGTGAGCGCCGCCTAGCCGGTCGAACCAGCGTTCAGGGCAGGCGCCCGTCGAAGTTGTCCCGATCCTGCAAAAAACAGAAACCTGAGGTTTACAATGTCAGAACAAGTGTTGGGAACGATTCCACACCGCAGCCCGCTCTTCAAGCCGTTGCCGCGCCTCTACGCGAACTTTGAGAAGATCAGCGTTATCTGCCGCGCGCCCAAGGAAGCCGTGCGTCGGGTGCTGCCAGCACCGCTGGACTATGTTTCCGACATCATCGAGGTTTTTGCCTACAAGTGTCCCGAGGTCCATGATCTCGCCGCGCCGGAGGCGGGGCCGCGAAGTTACTTGGAAAGCGGCATCGTGCTGCAGGCGGCTGTCGACGGTGTGATCGGCGGGCATGTCGCCTACGAGTATGTGACAACCGATGATGCCATGGCCCCGGGCCGCGAAATCTGGGGTTATCCCAAGAAGCTTGCGGATGTGGACTGGCAGGAAGGTGAGGCGCTGACCTCGCGAACGATCCGCCGGGGCAACACCTTGATTGACATCGAGTTCATCGAAGGGCCGAACAGCTACGAAAAGCCGGTGCTTCAGCCGCGGATTCAGATCAAACGGATACCGAGAGCCGATGGTGCGGGATACGACGCGCACCAGATTGTGCTGAACTCGCTTGGCAAATGGACGCTGTTTGAAACCGTCACTGGGACAGCCAAGGTCAAGCTCGGCGGCAAAGAGACGATGGACCCGCTGTTCGAGCTGGGGCCGCTCGAGATTTTGGGAGCTGAGAAGATCCGTGCCGAGTTCGAGCTCGCCTATGGTCGCATCTTCAAGGATCTCGGGTCCTCCGAGTAGCGTCGGACGTCGCCGGGACTGTGCGGCCAAAGTGAAGACTTCCGGGGCTCCCGGCAAACAGCCGGACTGCAGGCGACGAAAGGCTTGTGTGGAGCGTACGGGCTGTTGTCGAAGAACACCTATTCCAGAGGAGAACCGCTATGACCAAGCATGTGTGCTCAAGAGCCGGAACCACAGAAAAGACCCTCGCCATGGCAGTCCTGCTTGCTGTTGGGATGGGATCGGCAGCCTATGCACAAGACGGCGCCGACCCCGCCCTGCAAGCGAAGGTGCCGGATGCATATCGTGACGGGCTTGTGGCCGTATACGACCCCCAATATCCGCCGAGCTACTTCATTGACGAGAGCGGCACGATGGTGGGATATGTCCTCGACTTTCAGAAGGTCATAACGGCCAAGCTCGGGATCAACAGCAAGGCCGAACAGGCAAAGTTCGCCGCGATCATTCCCGGCATTCTCGGCGGCCGCTATCACGCCTCCTATTTCCACGCCACGCCGGAGCGTCGCGAGAAGATGGACTTCGTGGACGTCCACCAGACGGGGACCGTCGTGATGGTGCAGGCCGGCAATCCTGCCAGTCTCGATCTCAACGAACTGTGCGGCCACACGGTCGGGGTCACGTCGGGCGGACAGCAGCAGCTTGAGCTGCTGCCGCGGCTCCAGAAGAAATGTGAAGAGCGCGGAGAGCCCGCCATCAAAGACCTGGCATTCTCCGGGCTGAACGAAGGCAGCCTGGCTGTCCGCTCCGGCCGTGTTCAAGGGTGGCTCGGCGATGCTCCGTCCGTCGGCTACATCATCAAGCAGACAAAGGGTGTGTTCGCGAAGACTCCGACTGCCGACCTCACCGGCTATTCGGGATTTGCCTTCAAGAAGGGCGACCCGATGGCGGTTGTCGTGAAGGAAGCGCTTGGCGCCCTGATCAAGGACGGCACTTACATGAAGGTGCTGAACGAATGGAATATGGGAGAAATGGCGCTGGACGCTCCTCGTTCTTGACGGCAAGTAATATGAACTCGTCAGTTCTCAAGAGAACGCCGCCACCGACGACGGCAGCGGACCGTGTGGGTCAAGCGAACTGGAAAATCATCCACCGGCCGAACTATGGCCGGTGGACCGCCGATGCGTTGGTGGTTCTGTTCGTACTCGGTCTGCTGTGGGCCAGTTTCACCAACCCCAACGTCCAGTGGGAGGTCGTTGCCAAATATCTTTTCCATCCGAGCATTCTGACTGGGCTTTGGGTCACTATTAGGCTGACCGTCATAACCATGGTTCTGGGCGTTGTGATCGGCATCTTCTTTGCGATGATGATGCTGTCTCCTGACAGGTTCCTGTCTACCTTTGCCGCGGCGTATATCTGGCTGTTCCGCGGCACGCCGCTTCTGGTGCAGCTCATCTTCTGGTTCAACATTTCTGTGCTTTATCCGCAGATCAACATCGGAGTTCCCGGCGGTCCCTACCTTTTTTCGTTTTCGGGGAACGCGATCACTCCCTTTATGGCGGCAGTTCTCGGACTGGCGTTGCACGAAGGCGCCTATATGGCCGAAATCGTTCGCGGCGGTGTTCTGGCAGTCGGGCGCGGCCAAAGCCTAGCGGCCATAGCCCTGGGCATGACGCGGCTTCAGGCGTTCCGGCGCATTACCCTGCCGCAGGCTCTGCGCATCATCGTGCCAGCCACGGGCAACCAGGTGATCCTGATGCTGAAGACCACTTCTCTCGTCAGTGTCATCGCGCTGCCTGAGCTGCTGTATTCGGCACAAAACATCTATGCGCGGACGTTCGAGGTTATCCCGCTGCTGATTGTCGCGAGCCTCTGGTACCTCTTCATCTGCTCCATTCTGTCGGTCTTCCAGTATTTCCTGGAGCGCAAGCTCGGAAAGGGTTTCTAGATGCACTCTGGGAAACCAATGGTCTTTGCAGAGGGCGTCACGAAATCTTTCGACGGGCTGAAGGTGCTCAAAGGCATCAATCTGGAGGTCGCGAAAGGGCAGGTCGTCTGCCTCATTGGGCCTTCGGGATCAGGCAAATCCACTTTCCTGCGCTGCATCAACAATCTCGAATCGATTGATGCTGGCTGGCTTGCGGTCGATGGCGAACTTGTCGGATACCGGCAGGAAGGCAACAACCTTATCGAACTGCGCGAAAGGGAAGCTGCCTCTCGCCGCGCGCAGATCGGAATGGTGTTCCAGCACTTCAATCTGTTCGCGCACAAGACAGCCATTAAGAATGTGATGGAGGGACCAGTCGCAGTTCGTCGCATGGACAAGCTCGACGCGCGCCGGCTGGCCGAAAAGCTCCTGGAGAAGGTGGGGCTGAAGGACAAGGCTGAATCCTATCCCAGTCAGCTTTCCGGCGGGCAGCAGCAGCGGGTCGCCATCGCCCGCGCGCTGGCTATGGAACCGAAGCTCCTACTTTTCGACGAGCCAACCTCTGCGCTCGATCCCGAACTTGTCGGCGAGGTTCTCGAAGTTATGCGCGACCTGGCGCGCGGAGGCATGACAATGGTTGTAGTCACTCACGAAATGGGATTCGCCCGTGACGTTGCCGATAAAATCGTCTTCATGGATGGTGGCATAGTTGTCGAGTCCGGAACGCCAGATGAACTCCTCGGTGCTCCAAGAAGCGGACGCGTCCGCGATTTCCTGTCGAGCGTTGCCTAGCGCCGGCCAAACAAGGTGCGCGCGAAGCTACGCGGAAAAAATCTAGCCCGTACTTCTATGCCAAGGACATGGAGCGCGTCTGGCGTGTGGCGGAGGCGTTGGAGAGCGGGATGGTGGGCGCCAACGTGGCGGCGTGAAGCAGTCGGGCCTCGGCCGCGAGAGCTCCAAGTACGGCATCGAGGGCTTCCTCGAGATCAAGCACATCTGCCTCGGCGGACTGTAGTCACGAGCGGGCAACCTGAAACATTGAAATCCACGAACACTGGCGTGATAAACTTTGAGATTTGAAGAAGGTCTGGAGTTGGCACTTCCAGGAAGTACGCCAAATGTCTGCTTCCAGATAGAGCCTGTGTCAAAACTCGGACGAGCCTCGCCTCAACGAACTATTTGTACAAGTTCACTGGCCTGTACCGGGGATTTCCCGGTCTATTCGGGCTCGCAAGAAATCAAATTGCTCCACGGGGCGGCCCGTCCACGTTTTGACACAGGCTCAGATATGAGGCGGTCATTCGTCTTAGCGTATGTTGCATGTAACACAGCTTGCTCCGGGGCTTATTGCTTCCTGGTTCAGGTCCAGAGTGAGATCCGCGTGTGTACACGTCGAGCGGAGACTTCTTGTCAAAACTCTCATTCGGCGAAATTCGGCCGCCTTGTAGTCCCRGACCGYCATTTRCAGGYACATTAYGGRAGGAGCTCAGATGTCCGCTTRCRRCSGCAAAGCAGGTGTTCYTGAAGGGTAGGGGAGWYTCCTACTTTGGCTCTGAGCGGTCGTTCAGGCGTAGGCCATTTGCCGCTGGTCTCGCTAGAGTTGGGACAGGGAAAAGGTCGGGCTTGGCACTGTCCCTCAGCAGGGCTGTCAATTGGCTTATTGCAGCAAGGCTATTGCTGCTTACGCCCATCCCTCATATTTATTTAGACTGGAGAGGGTAGACACAGACACTCCTGGCCACCCTGCCAATGTGGCGCCCTCCTCGTCGGCAGAGCAGTGCTCCTCGCTGTGGCGACCCTCGTCCGGGAGCCCGTGGCTTCAGAGTGGCTCCGGATAGGTAACGATCTCGCCGGCGACACTACAAAATATTTCACTTAGTATGTGTGCCATCCGGAGCCAACTGGCAGCCAAGCCGCAAATCGATGTTCCCGACTTGACTCGGCCTCGACGACAATCTGGCCGCCGACGCTTTCTATCTGGTCCCACAGGCCCGTCAGACCAAGCTGCACGGTGTTCTCGATCGCGGTTGGGTCGCCTCCCGCGGGATGTTCAGCAACAACTTCAACCTTCAGGGCAATGCCGTCGGACCGCACTGACACGAGTATGTTCCCGTGATGGCTATGTTGGCCCGCGCTGTCGAGGCACACCTGAACGAACCGGGATGCGCAAACCTTGATAAACTCGGGCACATCAAAGGACGCCGGGATGTCAATCGTGAAGTTAACCGTCGTTTGTGCCCTTCGCTCGTAATCTTGGATGATCAGTCGCAAGGCTTGAGCCGGGGGCAGATTCTTGACTTCCGGGAGTAGGAGACCGGCACTGATGTCCCAGAGATCGCGCAGGGCCCTTGAGAGTGCATCACGGACAATTGGCAATTCGGCTGGGGCCGAGCTCTTGGGGTCATAGTTGGCCAAGTGGACGAGCGCAAAGGTGATTGCCTGGGCCGGTCTGTCCCTGAGGTCAGAAGCGACACGGGGCATGAAGCCCTCATTGCTGTCGCTTGCAGATCGTGCCGAACGTTCAACCCTGGCACGCATAACCTCATTTTGGCGCAAGAGCGTTTTAAGCTGCATGATCCTGTGCGACAGTGACGTCCGCATATGGTCAATCGCCTTGCTCCCTTCAGAGACAATGGAGAACAAAGCACCTAGGAATGCGACGGCGACCAAGGCCGTCACGGCCCAGCTTTGCCATTGCGCGCGGGCCAGTTGGACTTTGAGGGCTGCGGCGTCCTCGTAGAACTCAAGGACCGCGATCACCTGTCCGCTTTGGATGTCACGGATCGGAGCGTAGACCTCCAGCATCGGAAGACCGATGCTGCGTTGTCCCTCGTTCTCTTCATGTTGAAGGTGATCGACTTCTGTCGCAACTGCGCCAGACCATGCCGCCAGTTGCTCCGAGGTTGGGCGGAATCTCTTGCCCACAAGGTTTCTGTCGTTGCTGTAGACGATCAGGCCATCCTGTTTCCAGACCTTGACCTTCACGACATGGCCGCGAACCGCCGGCTGTACCATTGCCTCATTGAGGGCTTTAACGCTGTTTTCGGAAAGAGAGTCGCCCTGAGCGAGCTCCTGAAGGTGTGGCGAGAGGAAGGTATTGATGTACAGGGCGGCTGAGGCTCCCGCCACCTCTGCAACGCCTGTTTCAATTTTCTTGGAAACCCATGTGCCGAGGATAATCATGGCGACCAGGAGTGCCGCGGCCGCGACGAGCGCGAACTGCCGCACGAAGCCATGTTCTATGCGCAAGAACCGCTTGAGCTCGTATGCTTCAACCTTGCCGTCAAAGGTGCCCATTCGAACGCTCCCGTCCAATCTTCGTCCAACTGCTTCGGCCCGAAATCCTTTTGCGCCACACGGCTTGGTTGATGAGCCATTTCAGGCCGATGATCTTTGTCGTCTCGGATTTGGGAGCTGTTTCAGCGAGCAAATCTGTTTTCGAGCTTATCGGCGATTGGTGAAGGGTCGCAATGCGAGCAAGGTCGAAAGCCGGCCCATGGGCACGGCCACTCCGGAGTAGCCCGACTGGGTTAGTGTCCTGTCGGCCTCGTAGAAAGGACTTGAACTAGCATGAGAGGAAGCAAGTCGAATGTCCCTTCAGCAGAGGAACACCAGACGCTCTCGAGGGCAGGCGAATTCCACTTCCTGACCCGAAGCCGGAGTTCCTCCACATGCTGAACTATCAGTGTAGGAGCCTACTTGGCAACTCGTGCCTCGCCCGCCTTGTTCACATGCCAGATCACGACATGGTAGTGGGGCATCTCGACACCGGGATGGCCCTCGTTAAAATAGATTGGTACATGGTCGTTCCGGCCCGCGAACCCGGCTAGATCGAACTTCTTCCGGTTTCCGATATCCTCGATTGGGATCATGTAGATGGTGCTCACCCGCCGTCCGCGTCGGTCGTAGGCGAGAAATGGTCCCGCAGGCAGCGTCTCGGGCCGGACGTAGAGAGCGCCCAGCCCGGGCAGGAAGCGGGGGATCTTCACGAGATCACTGACCCGCTTGAAGCCACGCGGTGGGGGGCCCAAGGGAGCTGGGGAGGTCTGTGCCTCTACCACCGAAGCCGTCAAGATCACCAACAAGCTTGCCGCAGCTAACTGCTTTTTCATGGCCATCATTCCTCAGCCTCGCGGTGCCCGTACAACAGAAGCGTCCTCAGCGTTTGCCTCGCTGTTCGCGCCATTGCAGAAATTCCTCAAACAGACGCTCCGTTTCGGGATCCCTGTCTCCCGGCACCATTCTTCCAGACGTGTCAGATCTCGGTACCGATCCTGTAGAGCCGGTGCCTGACTGGCGTGCCTGCCAAGTCTGAAGCTAGCGCTCGGCTGGCTTGAATCGTCTCCAGTCCGGCAGGACAGCCGCAAGGTTGACCTCCTGCCACCTGGGATGCCGCCGAGCAGCCTGGAACTCAGGGAAGCGGGAGAAGAACGCGTCGACGAAGTTGCCGAGCAGTTCGTAGCGGCCGCTCTTCTCGGGCCAGTTATAGGCAATGAGGACTGTCCCTGCGGCGACGGTCTCGACCCTCTCTCCCCCTGGAATAAGGCCTGGATAGTCCTCGTGATGCAGTGTGGCCGGCAGAAAGAGCGTTGCTCCGGCCGGATAAGGAACTTGAACAAGACGAAATCCGCCCCCGCGCGTGACGTACTCCACAACGGCTGCCGGCTTTGAGGCCAGGACGGCAGTTGCGGCAATCCTGCCCTGCCGCATCTCCTCAATGGCCTCGTTCAATCCGAGGTGAACCTCTGAGACCTCGACCCCAAGCGTCCTGAAGAGATCACGCGCGATGCCCTCGGCGCTGCCGCCGTAATCTCCGAAATTGACCGGCTTGCCGACAAGGTCCGAGATCTGCCGGACGTCCTCGCGCGCGATCAGGTGAAGCTCTTCGTTGAACAGTTTCGTGATGTAGACAAGCTTGCTCTTGAGTTCCCCGAGTTCTTTGCTCTCCTGCAAGCGCGTGAGCAGGTGCTCCTGTGTGATCGTCATGTCGACGCCGGGAAGCGCAAGAACATCCTGGATGTCGTGAACCCCGCCACGCCCAACCATCGGGAGCACACGCAACGCCAGCTCTCCCTTCGGGCCGGCCTCCTGTCCACCCGCCAGGACTCTCGCGATCTCATTGACCAGCGGAAGGGTGCCCCCTTCGGGGCTTCCTGTGACAATCCCGATTGTGTTCGGGTCCCGAGTTGGTGCGGGTTGTTTGACCAATGGTGCCGAGGGTGGAGTTTGCGCCATAACCGGCGACGAGATCATCTCTGTTAGCAGGAGAAGCACCGCGGCCAAACCGCCTCCCCAGAAGTGGGATACACTACCAGGAACCATGCTGGCCTCCTGCTCGTGGCACCTAAACCGTTGGTGGAGGGAGACAGTAGCACAAGCCTTCATCTCCCTGCGCCTACACCCACGAGGTACCCCAGGTCGGTGGCTGAACAGAGGCTTGTCGGGGAAAGCACTTCAGCGGCCGTTTAGAACCGATACATCCTCCAATTTGGCGTCGCTGAACGTCAGGATTTGACACTTCTCGGAAGTAATACGTTCGTCCGCTCGTTGGGCGAGGCTGTGTGGAAACGCGGTGATTTGGTAGACTGTCTGCCAGCTCTGGGAGGCCGCGATGACCCGCTTCATCGAAGGCAAGAACCGCCGGCAGACGCTGCTCCTTCCTGAATGCCTGGACGACTATGTCACGCCAGACAACCCAGTGCGGGTAATTGACGCCTTCATCGACGAACTCGATCTCCAGGCTCTCGGCTTCACCCGGGCCAAGCCTGCCGCCACGGGACGGCCCGGCTACCATCCGGCCATTCTGCTCAAGATCTATCTCTACGGCTACCTGCATCGCGTGCCCTCAGCCGCCGCCTCGAGCAGGAGGCCAGCCGTAATCTCGAACTGATCTGGCTCACCGGCCAGCTCGCACCCGACTTCAAGACCATCGCTGACTTCCGGCGTGACAACGCCGAGGCGATCCGCGCCACCTGCCGCCAGTTCGTGGTCCTGTGCCGCGGGCTCGACTTACTTGCCGGCGGCGAGATTGCGCTCGATGGTTCCAAGTTCAAGGCGGTCAACAGCTACGAGCGCAACTTCACCCGCGTCAAGCTGGCCAAGCAGATGGCCAAGGTCGAGGCGAGCATCGCGCAATACCTGGAGGCTCTTGATCAAGCGGACCAGACCGATGACGGGTCTGCTCCCACCAAGGTCGAAAAGCTGCAAGAGAAGATCGCTGCCCTGCGCGAGCGGATGCAGGTGCTCCAAGCCATCGGCGAGCACCTGGAAGCCAGTCCTGACCAGCAGATCTCGCTCACCGATCCCGATGCCCGTGCGATGGCCACCGGCAGGGATGCGCGGGGCATCGTGGGCTACAACGTTCAGGCCGCTCTCGACACCAAGCACCATCTCGTTGCGGCGCATGAGGTGACGAATGTGGGGCCTGACCGCCATCACCTTGTGGCCATGGCCGGACAGGCCAAGGCCGCGATGAAGGCAGACGCGCTCACCGTGCTGGCGGATCGGGGCTATTATACCGGCGAGGAGATCCTGGCCTGTACGAGAGCTGGCATGACGCCGCTCGTGCCCAAGCCGCTGACCTCACCGGCCAAAGCCGAGGGCCGCTTCGGCAAGCAGGACTTTGTGTACGAGCCCGAGGACGACACCTACCGCTGCCCAGCAGGCGAGAAGCTGATCCGGCGCTTTGCTTCGCTGGAGAAGGGCATGACGATCCATGTCTACTGGACCACCCGGTGCGCGAACTGTGCCCTCAAGGCGCAGTGTACCACGGGCCGGGAGCGGCGGATCCGGCGCTGGGAACACGAGGCGGTGCTGGACGCCATGGAGAAGCAGCTCCGGGCCAGACCCGATGCCATGCAGGTACGCAAGAGCACGGTCGAGCATGTCTTCGGCACGCTCAAGGGCTGGATGGCAGCCACGCACTTTCTCACCAAGGGGCTGAAGACCACGGCGGCTGAGATGGCCCTGCACGTGCTGGCCTACAACATGAAGCGGGTGATTGGAATTCTTGGCGTGCAGGCGCTCCTGGCTGGGATCAGAGTGTGAGGATCACACAGCACCCCGCCTGTGCACAATCGCAATGGGTCATCTGAGCGTGCCGATCTCCGCGTTTTTACACATTGGGTAATCGCGGAGCGAGTCGCCCTCAGGCCACACGGTCAGTGCATGGAAGAGCGGATGGTTGTTCCCCGATAAGATGGAAAGACGGGCTCTCGACTGGACGCCGGGCCCAAGCATCGAACGGAGAACAACCATGGGTGAGTATATTGGTCTTGACGTGTCGTTGAAAGAGACAGCGATCTCGGTGCGGCGGGACGGCCAGAGGATCTGGCGCGGCAAATGCCCCTCGGATCCGARCCTGATCGCGGAAGTGGTCCGCAAGCGCGCGCCCGCAGCCGAGCGGGTGGTGTTCGAGACCGGGCCATTATCGGTGTGGTTCTATCATGCGCTCCAGGCCGAGGGGCTGCCGGCCATCTGCATCGACGCCCGCCATGCCAAGGCCGCCCTCGACATGGCACCGAACAAAACCGACGCCAATGATGCCGATGGCCTGGCTCATCTGGCCGAGGTCGGCTTCTACCGCGAGGTACGGGTGAAAGGCTATGACAGCATGCTGGTCCGCACGCTGGTGACCGCGCGAGCCCGATTGGTCCAGATCACGACCGAGCTGTCCAACCAGATCCGCGGGCTCATGAAGACCTTTGGGTTGGTCGTGCCGCGCGGCAAAGGCGGCACGTTCGAAGCCGAAGTCCAACGCCTGCTGGCCGGTCAGGAGGAGCTTGCCCGGATCATCCTGCCGGTGCTGGAGGCTTGGCGCAGCGTGCGCATCCGGGCTGCCGCCCTGGGGCGACAGCTTCTCGCCAGCGCCCGGCAGAGTGCGGCTTGTCAGCAGTTGATGTCGATCCCCGGGGTCGGCGCGATCACCGCTGCCTCGTTCACAGCCGCCATTGAGGATCCTGTTAACTTCAGCAAGTCGCGCTCGGTCGGCGCCTGGCTGGGCCTGACGACCCGCCGCTATCAGTCCGGTGAGGTCGACTATGACGGCCACATCTCGCGGCGTGGCGATGCCCATCTGAGGGGCCTGCTCTATGAGGCCGCGACCGTGATCCTGACGCGCACTCAGGCCGAGAGCGACCTGCGCCAATGGGGGTTGATGCTGCGGRAGCGGATCGGCTTCAAACGGGCGGCCGTCGCGGTGGCAAGGAAATTAGCCGTCATCATGCACGCAATGCTCAAATCAGGCGAGCCGTTCACCCGGGTGGTTGGCGCCGCCTGACCCAGTCAGAACTCGGATGCGCCTGCCCTGAGGCGTGCTGAGGCGTCCGTGCCGGGACGTAGATGAACCATTCCGTCTAGCCTGTTGCACCTGCGAGCCATCAGGCACGTTGCGTGCGTTCCACACCTTGGAAGGTTCCTCCTGCGAAGCCCCATCATGCGGCGACTGATGTCGACCGCGAAGACGACACTGCTCCCGGCAACCACAGCCTCGGCACCAAAAAGGGCTTGCATTCCAACGAGCGATTAGACGACAGAGTACCTGAGCACCAATCTGGGCGGTGTTGGTGGTCGCATCGTATTGCGGCGCGATTTCGACCACGTCTCCGCCAATGATGTCGAGCCCTTGGAGGCCGCGGAGGAGTTGCAGCACCTCCCGCGGGGTCAGGCCGGCCACCTCCGGCGTCCCAGTACCAGGGGCAAAGCCGGGATCGATGCTGTCGACATCGAAGGTGACATAGGTCGGGCCGTCGCCGATCACCTCGAGCGCTCGCCGGATGATGGCCGGGATGCCCTCCTCGACGACCTCTTCGGCATGGACGACAGTCATCCCGGATTCGTATGAGAACTCCCAAAGATATTCGGCGCCGCCGCGAATGCCGATCTGGATGGTGCGTGTCGGGTCCAGCGCCCCAGCGAGGACCGCTTCGCGGAACGGACCGCCATGATGGAATTTCGACCCTTCATAGGCGCCGGCCGTGTCGCAATGGGCGTCGATATGCACCAGTCCGACCGGGCGAGTGGCGCCGAGACCCTTCAGGATTGATCCCGTGATCGAGTGGTCGCCGCCGACCGAAAGCGGGATCACGGGCGTATCCGCGATCCTGCGATAGCAGGCCTCGATATCGGCGTGACAATCGGCCAAGCTGTATCGGCTGCGCATTGGCACGTCGCCGACATCAGCGACCCGCAATGTGCCCATCGGAGCCACCCGCAGCACATGTTCGTAAGGTCCAACACGCTCGATCCCGCGCACGGCGCGCGGTCCCAGACGGGAGCCAGCCCGGTTGGTCACTCCGAGATCCATCGGGACCCCGATCAGGGCGACGTCCAAGCCTGCGAGTCCCTCGTCCGTCAGGCCGTCGGGCCGAAACGGCGCGTCGATGAAGGTCGTGGGGCCGGCGAATGGCCACTTGCGAGTGTCACCATCGGCAAAGATCTGAGCGGCCACGGCCTTGAAATGCGGGTCGTACATGTCGCCGCTCGCCGCCGATGCGTAGCGCCGACGCAGTTCGTCCAGCTTCGCGATGTCATAAGCCATAGCGGCCCTCCGAGCATTCGAGAGATGACAAACGGGCGGTAGTTCTTTGGACCCGACCCGCGTTGCAGGATAAATTCGCCCCTGAACGGAGGATGCGGTAGGCGGAAAATTCTGCGAGGGCCATAACGCGAACTGAATACCAGTCAATCGGAAGCCGCAGTCGAAGTGGGATAATCCAAAGCCGCATGGTCGCCGGAACAGGTCCGTAGTATAAGCGAAACTTGATGCTCGACCTTGACCCCTATCTGYTGSGCGCCTTCCTGACCGTGGCTGAAGTCGGCACGGTGAACGGGGCTGCGGTATCGCTTAATCGGACGCAGGCCGCATTAAGCATGCAGATCCGCAAGCTCGAGAGCCTCATGGGCACGGAGCTCTTTTCGCGTTCTCCCAAGGGTCTCACGTTGACCGCAGACGGGCTTCTCCTGATGCCCTACGCCCGCGAGATTTTATCCCTCAACGACCAAGCTTGGCAACGTCTCAACGGCAAGGAGATGGAAGGCCGCGTGCGCCTTGGCGTCGTCGAGGACTTCGCCGCAACCCGCCTCATCGATATCCTTGCGGCATTCCGCGATCAGAACCCGAAGGTCCACATGGACATCATCGTGGAACCGAACAAACGACTGGCGGCAATGTTCGAAAACGACAAGCTCGACATCGTTGTCTGCGACGCGACCTCGATCAATCGCAAGCCGGTGCTGATCTGGGGCGAACACTTGCTGTGGGCGGTGAGAGCCGATCTGACCGTGACCACGGCAGCGCCGCTGCCAATCATCATGTTCGAGGCCACTTGCCCTTGGTCGGGACCCTGCATCGCCGCGCTCTCCGGCCGAACCCTGCGATGGAAGATCGTCTGCGAAGCGTCGACGCTGGTGGCCATGGCGGCCGCCGTCCGCGTCGGCATCGGTATCGGCCCGATGCTCGCCGCGACGATCCCCAATGGCTGCCGGGCACTGCATCAGACATCAGACCTGCMCGCTCCCGTCGGGATCAATATCGGGCTCTATACCCGAGCGGGCACCCCGGAGGAGGCGCGCTATCTCGTGGATTTCATCGGACGGCATACCGGTCTCGTCGGGCCCGGTGGACACGTCTGATGATAGGCAGAGCGCCCCGAGGGCGCAGCCTTCAGCTTTGTTGATAGGCCAACGAGGATTTTGCGACTAGCTTCCACTCGGGCTCTGGATTTCAGTAGCCGCTCGAAGTCCGGCTTGCTCGATCAGGGACCGGACTGAATTGGGAATTCAACATGATCGACCTGAAGCGTCCTCGAATACCGTTCGCCGTAAAGGCCTTCGTCAAGCCTGGACCGGCCCTCAAATCTATCGCTGCGGAACTCAGTGGCGTCCAACCACGAGAGGCGCTCGCTGCGACTTCCTGCCAGTGCCGGCTGCCAAATCCGGTTTTGCCCTAAACTCTTACGAAGGACACGCGCTATGACCAAGTTTTCCAATCTCCGTCTGACCGGCCTCGCCGTCGCGGTCCTCGTCGGTGGTCTTGTCTTCAATGCCGCTGCCCGCGCCGATGCCCTGGACGACATCACAAAGGCCGGTGTTCTCAAAGTCGGCGTCTTCGGCGACTTTCCCCCGTTCTCGTCCGTCACGTCGAACATGAGCCTGCAGGGCTATGACATCGACGTGGCCAAGATTCTGGCGGACGCATTGAAGGTAAAGCTTCAGCTTGTGACAGTGACCGGCCAAAACCGGATCCCTTATCTGACCGAGCATCGCGCAGACATCCTTCTGAGCGTGGGCCACAGCGCCGAGCGGGAAAAGGTCATCGATTTCACCGCCGCTTACGCGCCCTACTACATCGCCGTCATCGGCCCGAAAGCCCTGAAGGTTCAGGACAAGGGCGATCTCGCAGGTAAGAGCATTGCGGTCAACAGGGGCACGCTCGAGGATACCTCCCTTACGGAAGCGGCGCCGAGCGGGGCCGACATCAAGCGCTTCGACAACTACAATGCGGTGATCCAATCCTTTCTCGCCGGGCAGGTCCAACTCATGGTCGTCGGCAACGATGTTGGAGCCGGGGTGCTAGCGCGTCAGGTTGCGATGCAGCCCGAGCAGAAGTTCCAGCTCATGACCTCGCCAGACCATATCGGGTTGAACAAGAACGAGCCGCGCTTGAAGCAGGCTCTCAACGAGGTCATCGCAAAAACGCTGGCCGATGGAACGATGAACACTATCTCGACCAAATGGCTCAACCGGCCGCTGGATCTGAAAGATCTCAAGTCCAATGGGCAATAGCCTCGACTTCAGCTGGCTTGGCGACGCCGTCAGGCTGATCGGCGCGGGCGCAGCCATGACGATCTTTCTGGTCGCCGTGACCGCGCTCCTCGGAACAGTCTTGAGCATTCTCGGTGCGCTCGGACGCACGAGCCGATATCCGACGATCCGGCGCATCGTGAAAGCCTATGTCGAGCTGATCCGGAACACCCCGTTTCTGGCGCAGCTTTTCTTCATCTTCTTCGGACTTCCGAGCCTCGGAATTCGCCTCGATCCGATTGTCGCGGCGATCGTTGCCATGACGATCAAACTCGCCGCCTACGGCACCGAGATCGTTGCGGCGGGCCTTGCGGCCGTGCCAACCGGTCAACGCGAGGCTGCTCAGGCATTGGGGCTGAGACCCCGCCTCGTTTTCGTGAAGATCGTGCTGCCGCAGGCGCTGAAAATCATTTTCCCGGCGCTGACCAGTCAGATCGTGATCATGATGCTTGAGTCAGCCGTGGTTTCTCAGATCTCGGTTCGGGAGCTCACCTATGAGGCCGACCTGCTTCAGGCAAGGACATTCCTGGCCTTCGAGACCTACCTCATCGTGACGCTGGTCTATCTCGGCCTGAGCGTTGCTTTGAGGCGCCTGATGTTTGCGGGGGGCCGCAGATTCATCTTTTCAGGACAACCCTGATGGAATTCACGCTCTGGGACATCCTCCGCAACCTCCTGCTGGCCGCGCGCTGGACGGTTCTGCTGTCGCTGGTCGCGTTTGCGGGCGGCGGAATCGCAGGCCTCCTCGTGCTTCTGCTCAGGATCTCGAAACGGCCCTGGCTCAGGCGGGCCGCGGAAATGTACATCGGCGCCTTTCAAGGTACGCCGCTGCTGATGCAGCTGTTCCTGGTGTTTTTCGGCCTGCCGCTGCTCGGCTTCCGCATCGAGGCGTGGACGGCTGCGGTCGTCAGTCTGACCCTTTTCGCAAGCGCCTTCTTGGCGGAGATCTGGCGCGGCGGCGTTGAGGCAGTGCCGCGCGGGCAATGGGAGGCGGCTGCCAGTCTCGGCCTCCACCGCATCCGGCAGCTCCGCCTCGTCATCCTGCCGCAGGCCTTGACGATCGCACGCGCCCCCACGGTGGGGTTCCTGGTTCAGCTCGTAAAGAGCACGGCCCTGACATCCATCATCGGCTTCGACGAACTGCTTAGGACCTCGAACGCCATCAACAATGCGACGTTCCAACCGTTCACCGTCTATGGACTGGGAGCGCTGATCTACTTCTGTCTCTGCTTTCCCCTGACCCAATATGCGCGGATGCTGGAGCCATCGACGGTCATCCCAAGGTGACCCCGTCGTGTTTGACTGGTCCGGTGGTAGACATTGCCGATCCCGAGGTTGCGTGGGAGTTTCTGCAGGATTGTACGCTAAGAGTCCTGAAGTTGGACGGCTCCGTTGCATTAACCTTGGCAGTTTACAGGATTGCGGCCATCTGAGGAGCCGCCCTGTTGTCCCTGTTCAAGCGCCGCCGCTTTCCTGTAGCGGTCATCCTGCTGTGCGTGCCTTGGGATTGCAAATACGGGATCAGCTCCCGCGATCTGGCGATCGTGGGAGTTGGCAGCGTGGTCATACGAGAAGTCCCAGCAGGGGCTGAGCATCGGACTAAAAGACTGATTCCATCTCGGGCGATCACTCGCTCGGCTCGACGGAGAGCTTCACCAAGTACATCGAGCCGATCGCCGACAAGTTCGGGGTGATCATGGGCGCGAGCCGCGCTGCGCTGGATGCAGGCTACGCGCTCAACGACTGGCGGGCCGGCTAAACCGGCAAGGTGGTGGCGCGCGACCTCTACATTGCGGTAGGCATCTTCGCCGCGGTTCAGCACCTACCCGGCATTAACGATTGCAAGGAGATCGTCGCAACCAACAAGGATGAGGAAGGGCCGATCTTCCAATAGGCAATACGGATGTGCCGGGAGCGGGCCACAAAATTGGATCGAGGGAAGGACAGTAATTGGCACATCCCGGAAGTACGTTGAATTTCCGCAACGGGGTGGTTCGCGGACTTCTACACAGTAGCGCTTAAAGGCTCAGTCTGACCCTTTCCAGACCTTCGCTGCTGTGGCTGAAGGTCGGCAATCCTGCCTCCTGATTGCGAACAAACCCTGCTCACTGGACGGGGCTTGGCACTCAGTCCTCAGCGCCCTTTCCGCCGAAGAGCGGCCGCATAAACCGGTAACTTGGTCAATGGGCGCGCACCTGCACGCGCTCGCCGATCTCATTCAGGATCCCATGGAGCACGTCGAAGTCTGGGTGGCGCAGCCGCATCCAGGCATTGGCCATGTAACCCGCTTCCACGGGTTGCGCCGGCGTGCCAGGTGTCGGGAAGTGGTGGCCCACCACCAGGTTGCCGTACTTGCCGAACATTTCGTCAACTCCTTCATAGCCTGCAATGCGCCCGTCGCGGTCGGGCCGCAACGCGATAATGCCGCAGGCATAGTGACGCGAGGGCTCACGGTCAGTGCGGTGATGGCAGACCGCAAGGGCCCATTCGCGGTAGAGATTGAACTCGTTCCCAGCGCTATAACTATCCCACTGCCCAACACCCGGAGGGCGGCAGCCGATCTCGGAGAACTTCAGACCCTTGGGTCCAAAGAACCATTCCATGTGAGTTGCCGCGGTACCGATGCCGAGCGCCTCGATCACCTGCCGTCCCATCTCCTTGACCGCCCCATAGGCGGGCGTGTCCATCCGGTTGGTGGCAATGATCTGAGGCGAGATCCAGCGGGCGCGCATCGCTTCGAGCACGTTCGGGAAGTAATGGCTGATGAAGTCATGCGCGATGCGGCCTTCCACGGTGAGCGTATCGTAGAAGCCCTCGTGCCCCTCGATGAACTCCTCAATCGCCACCGGAGCGCCATCCGCGAGGCCACTTGCCCGCGCTGCGGCCTCGAGTTCGCCTGGGTTCCCGGCGCGGAACGTGCCCTGGGCGCCAGCGGCGGCGCGCGGCTTGATGATCACCGGGAAACCGACCGCTTCGGCGAAGTCGCGCGCCTCCGCCGTGCTCGATACGCCGGCTGAGGCGGCGGTGGGCACGCCCGCGCGACGGAGCACCTCTTTCATCGCCACCTTATCGCGGCAGAGATAGGCGGTTCGTGCCGAGATGCCCCGGATGGTGCAGCGCTCGCGCACATAGGCGGCGGGAAGAATATGCGCCTCGACCGTCGCTTCGAGCCGGTCGATCCACATACGGCTTTGCGCCTCGCGCACCGCCCATTCGAGTGCATCCTCGTCGGTTACCGAGGCGATCTGCTGATAGCCGCCGAGCCAGCTCTTGGCCTCGTCATCAATCCAGTCGTAAGGCCGTTCCCCGATCCCGAGCACATGAGCGCCGATCGACGCGAGGGCGCGCACGAACTCGCGCTGATTGGCGGGGAAGGCGGGCTCAATGAAAAGCACGTTCATGTCGCGCCTGCGTCAGGGTATCAGTTCGTCAAGATAGATCGGCAGCATCTGCCGCCAGGTCGACCAGTCGTGATCGTAGGTGGGTCCCCAGACATCGACCCGGTTCGGCACGCCCCTGCCGCCGAGCAGATGCGCCATGCGCCAGGCCTCGTCAGGATCCTCCCAGCGCCCCTGACCGGATGCCATCAGGATCGAGCGCCGACGCAACACATCGAGGATCGGGCCCTCGCCAAGATCTGCCATGAAGCAGATCGGCGCCGAGAAGTAGTAATCAGCGGTCCCCTGGAAGCCAAGTAGACGCTCGAGATCATACGTGCCGCTCATCCCGATCGCGGCGCGAAAGAGCCAGGGATAACGACAGGTCATCGCGACCGCCTTGAAGGCGCCGATCGACGCACCGGCCGTGACTATCTCGATGCTGTCATCATGACAATCGGTTCGGATCGCCGGAACGACCTCATGGGCCACGTAGTCCTCGAACTGGTTGAGCAGCCAGCAGCGATACTCGACTGAGCCCCATTTCGCCGCAAGCGCGCGCCCGGCGATGCTGTCGCAGGAATAGATTTTGATCCGGCCTGCCTCAATCAGCGGCCCAATCGCGCCGATCAGTCCCATCCGCTCTGGCTCCTCGGCATCGCCGCCCGCAGTTGGGAACAGGAGGACCGGCTGGCCCCAGTGGCCCCAGCGGACCAGCGTGATCTCCTGCTCCAGCCGCGGCGAATACCATCTAGAACCCGTCTTGATCACCGCGCGCACCCTCCTGTTCGCGCCACAGCTGAATGCGGCGCCAGAACAGCTCGGTGAACTCCTCGACCTCGTGCGCCGGGAAAAGGGCACTCACCTTCTGGTGGATCGCATCGCGCATTCGTTCCGAGCCAAAGAATTCGTAGGCAAGCGCGTCGAGGTGGCCGAGCCGGGTGCGGCAGAAATCGCGGAATCGTTCGGTCTCGAAGCGCTCATGTGCGATGCGGGCGTACTCCCGCAGCCGCTCACGGGGCTCAAGGTCGCGGTCGGCGACGGCGTAAAACGGTTCCCAGTCGAGGTTCCGGCGCATTTTGCGCCCAGTCGCGGCACAGAAGATCGACCAGCGCAGGTTCGCCTTAATCAGCCAGGGGAAGTGATAGTGCAGCGAAGTCACCTGGCTGTCCGGGCAGGCATTGGCAAAATCGATGGGATGCCAGACGCCATGGCGCGCCAGCGCCTCGCAGGAGTTGAAGTCCCAGCCGAAGAAGGCATTGATGGTGAGCGTCATGTCCTCGAGCACCGACGCGTCCTCAGGAGGGAGGAAGCCGATATCCATGCGGTAGCGGTCGTGTAGTGCTGCAGAAGGATCGTAGTTCACTTTGCGGAGCTGCGGCCCTAGCCCAACACAGCGCACAAACCAGTCATAGGGCAGGACTGCGGCCTGCAGGTTCATCACCTCGGTGCCGCTGGCGTCGTAGGCCTTCTGGAAGCCAGCAAGATCATCGATCTTGGTTACGCCCTTCCAGCCGCCGCCATGATAAGGCTTCATGAAGAAGGGATAGCCGATCTTGGCCCCAATCTCCTCGAGCGAGAACATGCGGGCATACTGCCTGAGCGTCGCTTCGAGGTCGTCGGTCGCGTCATAGGCTTTGGGCGGCAGCAGCCAAGTCTCGGGGACCGGTAAGCCGAGGCGCATCATCGCACAGTAGGAGGTATGCTTCTCATTCGACTGCAAGGACCAAGGATTGTTGTAGACGTAGAGATCGTTGAGCACGATCGCCTTCTTGATCCACTCGCGGCTGGTTGAATACCAGTGCGTCAGGCGGTCGATGACCACGTCATACTTCACCGGTTGCTGCAGGTTGAAGGGCTCGATCGTTACCCGTTCGCAATGGAACTGCAGCCGGTCGCCTCTGTGCTCGAAATCGAGCTTCAGACCGTCGAGCAAACTCTCGTAGCAGATCGGCCAGCAGATGTCGGCGCCCAGCGACAGGCCGATGTTGACGGTACGTTCGACCATCTTCTCCCCTCCCGTTGCGCGACCGGGAGGGGCTGGAGCCGCCCGCTGATCAGCGCTCTTGTTCCTGCTCCCGACGCAGCACCCACATCAGCCCATCGCGCAGCTGATCGCGCCAGTTGTGCCAGTGGTGCCCGTCCCAGGCACTCTTGAAGAGAACATCGATGCCGCGCTCGCGCAAGAAATTAGCTAGGGCGTGGTTCTCCTCAGCCAATCCCTCGAGCTCGCCCGTCGAGACGAAAGCACGGGCTCCGGGCACCTGCGGTGCCCGCCGCAGAGCGCGCACAAGACGTGCGATACGGTGGAAGACCGGATGAGGCCTCTGCTCCAGCTTGCGTTCGTCGAGGATGAAGGACCCGGACTGCAGCACGAGTCCGCCAAAAACGCCAGGATAGCGGAAGGCGGTTGAGAGCGAGGCAACGGCCCCGAGGCTTGCGCCCATCACAATCCGGTTCTCGGACTCCTCCGAGATCCGATAGCGGCTCTGGAGGACTGGCAAGAGCTCCCGTACAAGGTAGCGCGCATGCCGGTGCCCGCGGGCATATTCACCCATCCGGTCGCGGGTCTGGACCAGGGCCGCCACAACGGGTGGAATGTCGCCTGCGTCAATCAGGTTGTCGAGCGAAACAGACAGATCAGCGTAGGAGACGAAATCCTGGCCATCGTGGATGATGACAAGGGGATAGGGCCGTTCCGCCGCATAGCCGGCAGGTAAATAGACCCGCTCTTCGCGACGCTCTCCAAACGCCGCGCTCCCGACCTCCACGGCTTCGATGCGCCCGGCGGGAGCGCCATGCGGCTCACTCCACTCGGGGCGCGTGTAGCCATAGGTCCGGCACTCCGAATTCTCACCAAACGGATCACGGGCCCGCGCCGGGTTGAGCGGATCCAGGATCCATTCCTCGGCGCCGTGCCGCCCGATCGCCAGCTTGTACTCGAACCGGCCCCCGTCCGTGACAGGCAGACGCAGCAGCCAAAGGTCGGTCCCCGACACCGGCTCGAAGCGGGCGCGTTCACCGGCGTGGATCCATCGCAGGAGATCAACATGGTCAGCCGCGCCCCGCCAGGCGAAGGTCGCCGCCCCAGGCTCGACGAGCGGGAATGCATGGTTCGCCAGGAAATCGTCAATGGCCGCTGGTGCAGGCTGGCCGTCGGCCAGCAGCTCCGCGACCTGCGGGTGCCGCCGTACGGGCGATGCCCGATCGGCTGCGCTAAACCCAGGCTGGCTCAGGTGAATGTTCATGTAACTTGCTAACCTGCTCGATGAGGAGATCGCAGCGGATGTTGTCGAGCGAATGCTCCCGCCGAGCCAGTCAGGTAGGGGGCTGCTGACCGGATTGCAACTCGGCGGGAGAAGCTTCGGAAGGCGCAGGGCTATCAGGCTGCACTGACTGGGCGGCCAGCCAGTCGACTACAGCCACCTGTGCCTCGTGCTCGCTCGCCCCCGCGGCGAGTGCGTCATGGTAGGCCTTGAGCTGGTGATCGGCACTGGTTCCGCGCCGCGCGATGATGCGGGCATGCTCGACTTCGGCGATGCAGCCGAGCGCCTCGGCATGGGGCCGCAGGATCTCGATCAGCTCGTCAATGAGCTCGGGCAGCGGCACGACAATTCCCTTGCCGAAGTCCGCCAGCTCGGCCTCGACGCCGTAGCGCTGCGCCCGCCATTTATTCTCCAGGATCAGGATACGTCGGTACTGGCGCCAGCGCTGGTTATTGTTCCGCAGGTGCAGCAGGAAGGCCAAGATTGATTGATAGAGTGCCGCGATCGTCAGGCCGTCTTCAAGCCAAGTGCAAACATCGCAGATGCGGATCTCGAGCGTCGGATGCCGAGAGCTCGGTCGAAGGTCCCACCAGATCTTCGTTGGATCAGTGACCACGCCAGTCGTGGCGAGATCCTCGAGGAGCTCGGTCCAATCGTTCCAACTCTCGAAGACCTCCGGCAGACCCGACCGGGGCAGGTCGCCGATGATGATCGGCCGGAACGCCTTGAGGCCAGTGTCGTGGCCCTCCCAGAAAGGAGATGAGGTGCTGAGGGCGAGGAGATGAGGCATGAAGTAGCTGACTTGGTTCATCAGGTCGACACGCAGGTTGAGGTCCTCAATCCCGGCATGGACATGCATCCCACAGATTGCCATTCGCCGCGCCAGGCTGCGGTTCTCCGCGCCGAGGATGCGGTAGCGCTCCATGTCCACCGGCTCCTGGTCACGCCAATGCGACCAGGGATGCGTTGAGGCCGCAATCATCCGCATGCCGAACTCCTCGGCCGAAGCGGCAACGGCCTGGCGCAGTTCGAGCAGTTCCGCACGCGCCTCGCCCACCGTGCGGCAGACGCCTGTGCCGATCTCGACCTGGCTCTGCAGGAATTCATGGGTGACGCGGGAGCCGAGGATCTCCTTGCACCGTCCCATAAAGCCTGCAGGCTGTCGTCCCGCCAGCGCCCTCGTTTCGGGGTCAACGAGAAGGTATTCCTCTTCGATGCCGATCGGGAAAGCCTCGTAACGAATGCTCATTTGCTCCTCCCGACCTTGCTACCGGAGCCGTTGGCCATAACCAGCGTCTAACGACACCGTCTGGGGTGTGACGCTATACGCATGATCACTCCCGAAACGAACCCGGCAACGAATAATGGGTTCCGCTAAGGCCAAGGTTCAGCTGCTAGCGTTGCTATTAGAGCGGCATTTGTCGGAGCTTCTGAATCATCCACGAAGCTCAATCAGTAACAAGCAGCAAAGCAGGTGTGGAGGTCTTGTTTTGGCACCAGGCGGACCTTATCGGGATTTCTGGATCGGTGGCGCAAGCAGACCTTCATCCGGGGCGCTCACCATTACTCTGTGACCCAATGCGGAATTTGAAAGCATCTCCTCCATGAGGAATCACCCGCCATGCCGGCTCAACAGAATGTCCTTGGCTTGGTTCACGCGCGCCGCGAGATAGGTCGAACCGCCCTGATCCGGGTGAAGCTTTTTCATCAGACTCCGATGTGCCTGTCGGATCTCATCGGGGGTAGCACCCGGTCGAAGGTCCAGGATCTGGTAGGCCTCTTCAGGTGTCATGGCA